>NZ_FMTK01000017.1:0-139442 GCF_900100025.1 Pseudomonas sp. NFACC56-3
ACCGCCTGCATCTCGTCGACCAACCCTAGAATGCTGTTCAGGGCAGAAGTAATGTGTGGAAGATCGGCTTCATTGAGGCCCAGACAGGCCAGATGCGCGATTTTTTCCACGTCGGAGCGATCAAGTGCCATGATTTTTTCCAATGGAAAGCGAATGGAATGAGCTGTATGTCAGATTGCGGACCGCTGAACCCCTGGAAATGCTCGCAAGAGCGCATCTTCGAGGGCCGACCTCGGAAACACAGAAAATTTAGCACATTGGCCTCTTGCCCAAATTTCTGTCTTTAAAGGTGCTCGCCCCCTTCAAGCAGCAGGCTCCCTGGCAGTCGGAATTTCTTGTTCCGGTTTTAGAAGGCTAAACATCCTGATCAGTTTTTCACGATGCTTCTCTATCCAACGATTGCCATCTTAAGAGGGTCGTCAGGTACTGCCAACCTTGAACAACTCACTGTCGCCACAGTGTGAGTGTTGATCGTCAAAGCGAAAGCACTCGCCGCTTTGAAACTGCTCCAACGGCCATCCGGAGCCTGTACTGCATCAATTTCCATCCAGGATGATCCGGGATAAAATGGCCTGACAAACAATCGCCAATCCGGATGATCGCGCTTAATCTTGTACTCTCGAATACCTACTTCACGAATCATTATTCTGAGTTCGTCCTCACTTATCCATATCGCCATCCTACACCTCACTATTGGCTCAGCAAGACGCACTTTTCGTCACCTGGCCCGTCTGTAGCCACAGAGCCCAATCATCCCGTCCATTGCTACGCGCAGTAGCTACCGCTGCATCGACGCGATATTCGACCAAACGATGCTGTGCAACCCAGCCGGAGTTTCTTTTTTCGAGAAGACAATAACGAGCATGCGGGCTTCCGGTCTGAACGCTGTAATCATAGGGGGGGCCCTCTGTGTAGGCCTGCAGACCGACACTGCCGGGATTCACTACCAAACTGTTGCCCAACGCCAGAACCCTTGGGATATGGGAGTGCCCACACAGATAAAGGTTGTAGGACTTTCCGTGAAGATGCCTATCAACATACGCACCGTCTGCGCGAACCAAGGCTCCTCCATTCCAATATTCGAGCAGACAGGTTGTATCGCTCTGCGGCGTACCATGAAACATCAATACGTCCTGAACAGGCGAGACAATCGACGGCAGGCTTCTAAGCCAGTTATGGTGCCGATCTGTGGTATGCAGAAACGCAAAATAATCGGAGTGCCCACCCGGCGTTTGAGCGCAGTCAAGCAATTGCCTTTCGTGATTTCCCTTTATATGAACGCCATCCATTGCCATGAGAATATCGGCTGTTTCTGCCGGTTCCAAGGGTCCTGAAAGTATATCGCCCAAGTTAAGTATCAGATCCACGCCCTGCCGACGTATGTCGTCAAGCACTGCTTCCAGCGCCCACACGTTACCGTGAATATCAGATATTGCAGCAATTCTCATAGCGCCCCCACCCGTATAAACGAAGCGATCGCTGCGTCCCTTCATGCTACAACCGCGCACTGCTCGACCTGATTAAACCGCTTGTGAACTAATGCAGCCTCAACGAAGGACCTGAACAAAGGATTGGGAGTCGAGGGTGTCGAGCTGAACTCCGGGTGGAACTGAACGCCAATGAACCACGGATGATCAATCAATTCCACGGCCTCACAAAAGCGTTTGTCATCAGCAGAATGTGCCGATATACGCAGACCTGCCTTGACCAGGTCAGGCAAATATGACGGCGTCACCTCATACCGATGGCGATGCCGCTCTAACGCTTCACTGCGACCATAAATCTCACTTAACAAACTTGAAGCCTCGATGGTGAATTTATGTGCCCCTAATCGCATGACACCATTTGTATCAACATCCGGCGTCAATACCGAATTAGAATCAGCTCGAGCTCGACTAATCAGGGACACAACGGGGAAGCACGTATCCGCACATAACTCGGTGGACGAGGCTCCCTTCCAGCCCGCTACGTTCCTGGCGAACTCAGTGACCGCAAGTTGCATACCGAAACAAATGCCAAAAAACGGTTTACGGCGGGTTCGCGCATACTCAATGGCGCGGAGTTTACCCTCAACCCCCCTTGGCCCAAAGCCACCGGGCACCAGTATTGCGTCCATCCCGTCGAGGACATGGAGGTTATCTTCGTTGAGCTGTTCGGAGTCTACAGGATGGACATTGACTTTAGCGCGGATATGAATACCCGCATGAATCAACGCTTCGTTAACAGACTTATAGGCATCGGTAAGGCTGACGTACTTGCCCACCATCGCGATATTGACTTCATGTGTGAAGTTTTCTTTTTTATAAATCAGAGTCTCCCACTTAGAAAGGTCTGAGTGCATGGTGGTCAGGCCAAGCTTTTTGCAGACCAATTCATCGAGACCTTGCCGATTAAGGAGACCAGGTACTTTGTATATGGAATCAACATCAGTACATGAAATAACTGCTTCGCTTTCGACGTTACAAAAGAGTGCAAGCTTTCGCCGTTCCACTTCCTGGAGCGGATGGGACATCCGACAGATCAAAACATCTGGTTGAATGCCGATTTGTCGGGCTTCTTTCACGCTGTGTTGAGTCGGTTTGGTCTTGATCTCACCCGCGGCCTCAAGGTAAGGCACATAAGAAAGATGCACAAAACACGTGTCCATACGTCCGCAATCCAAGCGTATTTGCCGAATAGCCTCCAAGAAAGGCTGCGACTCGATATCTCCGACAGTGCCGCCGACCTCGACTAGCGTCACCTCCGCATCGCCAGCGCCAGCATATATCCAACTTTTAATCTCATCGGTGATATGGGGGATGACCTGAACGGTCATCCCCAGATAATCTCCACGCCGCTCTTTGGCAAGCACCGAATTATAAATCTGCCCGGTCGTAAAGTTATTTCGTTTACTCATGCGGGCAGTAATAAATCTCTCATAATGGCCCAAGTCCAGATCGGTTTCTGCGCCGTCTTCAGTAACAAAGACTTCCCCATGCTGCAAAGGGCTCATCATTCCTGGATCGATATTGATATACGGATCCAGCTTCACCAGCGTCACGCGGATGCCACGTGACTCCAGAAGCGCCGCTAACGAAGCCGCGGCGACGCCTTTACCGATCGACGAAACAACCCCACCCGTAATAAATACAAATTTCCGACTTGAATTATCCATACATCACCTCGGCATGCAGTTTAGGTATCAAGGTCTGAGTCGACTCAGGAAACCGTCGCTGATATCTCTCGCACGGAAAATTGATGCTGAACATTCTTCAAGGCGGCCTCCAGAATAACCAGTCCCTGCTTCAGAGCCTCTTCTTTAATGGTGATACACGGCAACAACTTGACGACTTCGTCTCGAGGTCCACAGGTTTCGACAATCAAGCCATTACGAAGGGCTTCAGCTTGAACGAGAGCCGCAGTTTCAGGATTGTCAAAACGCAATCCCCGAAGCAATCCACGCCCTGCCAGTTCGAATGAAAATGTTTTAGGCAATGCCACGCGAATCTCTATCAGCAGTTCATCAAGCAGATTGACTCTGGTCGTCAACCCCTTCACAAAGTCGGCACTTTTCCAGTAAGTTTCAATCACTGCCCTGGCCGCTACGAAAGCAAGGTTATTACCTCTGAAAGTACCGTTGTGCTGCCCTGGCTTCCAGATATCCAACTCCGGTTTCATCAGGACAACAGCGATGGGCAATCCGATACCGCCCAGTGATTTAGAAAGGGTCACGATGTCTGGCACAATCCCGGCCTCTTCAAAACTGAAGAATCGACCACTTCGGCCACAACCCGTCTGGATCTCATCTGCGATCAACAGGATACCGCGCTCATAGGCAATACGGCTCAAGCGCTGCATCCATTGGATGCTGGCGGTATTGAGTCCTCCTTCCGCCTGAATTGACTCAAAAATGATTGCAGCGGGCAAATCCACGCCACTGCTAGGGTCATCCAGCATTTTCTCAAGCAATCCCAGCGTGTCGACTCCAGGCATATAACCTTCGAAAGGCAATCGCGTCACTCCACCCAGAGCGATGCCCGCTGCATCACGCTTTTCACGATTACCGGTCAGCGACAATGCCCCTAGGGACAGGCCGTGATAAGCATTGGTGAACGCAATGACGTTGCTCCGCTTGGTTTTCATACGAGCTATCTTAAGAGCAGCCTCTACGGCATTAGCACCGGTCGGCCCGGTAAACTGTATCCGATAGTCAAGGTTCCTGGGAGCCAGGATGACATCATTGAATGACTTCAGAAAATCTCGTTTTGCAGTGGAGTACATATCGAGGGTAGATACGATACCGTTCGATTTCAGGTAATCGACAACAGCCGAAACTGCGCACTCCGGATTATGACCATAGTTGAGAGAGCCTGCGGCGGAAAAAAAATCTATGTAATGTCGTCCGTGTTCATCCATAACCTGATGGCACTGCGCCGTATGCAGAACCATCGGAAACGAACGGCAGTAGCTACGAACATTTGACTCAAGCGTTTCAAAAATTTCCATGCACTCAACTCCACTGAATTAACTTAATGACTCCGAAGTATCGGAGCGCTGTATTTAACGCTGAAGAAATCGATCGTGAACAACGGAGATCCCGGATGGGGTTTCATTTAATAGTGCGTAATCAATAATTCCGTCATAATCGGCACCATGACGACCAATGGCTCCTACGCAAACATGTAGAACGTCATTCACTCGGTGTGAAAATGGCCGATGCAAATGTCCTGTTATGACAACATCTGCTGACACCTGAGCCATACGCTGCCCCCATTCTTCGGCTGTACAAGTAAGAGTGAGACCCTTTTCGATATCGCTAGGAGAAGCATGCGTCACGAAGCAAGATGATCGTCCATATTCAAATAACAAAGTTCTTGGCATGCCTTGAATGAACGCGATCTCGGAATTACTTAAGCTCGACCGAAATGCCAGCATGGTCGCCTTTTCCCGAAGGTTCTCCTCATCTGCGGGCTCCCACGCATCGAGCCAGCCAGAAAAGAGATAGTCCTCGGTATTACCTTTAATAAAACCGGTGGCCGGTAGACTCATCACCAGCTCAAGTACGGCTCGTGGGTCCCGCTCCTCCATCCCTGTCCAGAACAGGTCGCCCAAAAAAAGGGGGGGGCACTGTATGCCGTTGCACTTGATCCGCTCCAGAGCCTGCAGCAAGCCATCAACATTCCCATGGACATCGCTGAGCAACGGGATTGCATTTTCAGAGAGCCATTTCATGCGCCCCCTCCAATCAGGCTGCGCCTGGCCGTCACGCCTAGTTCCCAAGTCTCAAAAACCGAGCACTGTTGCAGCAACCCTCCACGCATATCACCAATAAAACCGAAAAGTGCTGCATCGGCCCCGTATACACAGTGATCCCCTGTTTTGCGACTGGGCACAATCGGCACATCTTTGATGTCAGCCTTGGCTTGGGTCAGAACCGGTGACTGAAGATAATTCCGGCTGTCCCAATGCCTTTTGTTTGCCTTTATTCCAAAACTAATGAACTCGACAGGTGTACCCAGTACGCCAACAAACAACTCTTTCACTTGTGTCAATAAGTCGTTTGCATCCATACGCTGTTCATCAAGCCATTGCTGATTAAGCACAAACAGTCCATTTTCAGCAGGGTGATAAAAACACCGTGAGCGCTGTACATCAATTGAGCCATTATGAGTAAGGTTCAACCAACCTTTTTGGGCAAGTACGGTATTTGGGTAAAAGACTCTATGTATCGCCGCCATACCATGATCAGCGCTGACCAAAACTTCTATATCAGGCGCCGCATATTTCAAAATACTAGCAATGAAAGAATCAACCTCTTCCAGCACTTCAAGAATCAGCGGCTCCACGAGTTTGCGAGCATGCGTCGTAGCATAAGTTGAACCTGGGTCGATGAAACCCAGTAGCTCGTGAAGTACAAGGTCGACCGTTGGAAGATAACCCATGACTAAATCCGCGTCGTTGGCCTGGACGCTATGGAGCAGCTCCGCCTGAAAGCGCCGGGCCAGGCTCCTGACGGCAAAAACCAAGTTCTTCTCAGCAGTTCCGTCCCCACCATCATGCAGTGTCTCGCCCAGTCCGGACTCTCTATATAGACGCGAATAAGTCGCACCCTGAAAAGGCAGATTTCGGCAAAATTCGTGAAGTTCACGAACAGGTTCCGCATCGCCAAATACAGTCGGCCGCCACAGTCCGTGTTCCAATAACAACGCCGATCCGTCGACAAAAACCAGGGACACCTCGGCACTGAGATTTTTCCCCAGATCCAGCAGCTCAGTCGTATAGGGGGCAAGTTGGATTTCGCGTTGATTCATATCATCAGAAAGAACGACATTTCCATCGCGCAAGCTGGCAGTCCAAGTAGCACCAACCCGTTCATACAACCGCGCAATACAGCTCGCCTCAAGCGAATGGACTGTGGGCCCTGACAGCGGTTTTCCAAAGCCTTGGGTAACCGTGACAGCGGCACTTGCGATATCCCGTTCTTTAGCGAACGGAATGTGGCAAAGCCGTAGACGGCCGCCGTTTCTCGCAACCGCCCCCCAGATGTATTCGGGACAACCAGCAGGATCCACGGAAAATGCATCATCAAAGGAAAGCGGATCCTCACTGTCTATTCGAGGTAAAAAATACCCAGTGACGCCTGTCATCTCTGGAGCCAAACCGCTATAGAGCGAATGCAATGAAGGTGGCGTCTGGCAATTGGGTCGACAAGGCTTTAGGCGTGCGACATTGCCGTTTGCAATCGCCTTACCCAATGTTGGCAGCAGCGTGGCAAATCGCTCCACAAGCTCGAAGGGCAGACCGTCGACCAGTAACCAGATAAGCCGCTTCATGACAGGTACTCATAAGCGGACAAGTAGGTATCAAAGAGTTCATCAACAGTCTCCATCAACTCTTCGAGCGACTCCGAACTATTGTCAATGGTGAAGTTGACCGGGATGCGCTTGATAATGGCATCCAACTTGCTGGTTGCGCTCACCTCGAGATCACCGCGGCCTTGCAGCCGCGTATGTCGAATTATCTCCGATGCTTCGACATACAGCACACTGAACCCCAGTTCCTGAAGTACCGGCCAGTCAATGTCAGAATCACGAAGGTCATCATTGATGACAACGTCGGCTTCACTGGCTAGGTATCGTTCTTTGAAATGATTGGCAATTGACCACTTATCGATAGATCTCAGATGGTCTGCGATCGATTCAAGAAGACGATGATTCTGTTGATATCTCCCGATAGATACTCTGGCGGTGTCATAGAACTTGGCTTGAATATCGTACAACGGCTCTGCCAATTTGATGACAGCACAGCTTAACCCGCGTTCCTGAGCACGCTCACTGATCAGCCTGGCTACCGTCGATTTCCCCGACCCTGCTGGAGCGATAATGCACAATTTGATTTTGGGTCCAGGCATGATCAGCTCACCGTTTCAATGTGCAGTGGAGCTCCGCCTTCACAGATCAGCCAAGGGAGTTCACACAAGGGTTTGAGTATTTCAATATCCAGAGAGGGAGAAACCTGAGCCGGGTTGCTGAACAAGCCGTGCCAGTGCCCTGGTGTGAATTCAGAGGGGTATTCAACAAACTGAGACAGATATTCGACATTGACCTCAGACTCTGCCATCTGTCTAAACAATTTCCTCTCAGACGATATATTGGGAAAAACTATTCCCTGTAACGTATCGACCGTCCCCGTACTCGCATGCGGAATCACTTCTCGATAAATATCAGGGTCCACCAGCTCCTTGTCATGGTCAGCACGGGCTGTTCCCGATGTTGTCAGGGGGTTGACGCCGAGCTGCTCAGCCAATCCTTGATATTGGCTCAATGTACCCATGCCGATATGAGGATAGTCTGGCCAGCCGCGGATCCATAGCTCTCCATCTCTTAAACGGACCAATACTTTGTCGCCAGAAAAAAGTTTATAGGCTGAACCTAATACGGCGCTAAGCATCGTGGTGGTTTTGCCGGCATGTTTTTCACCGAGGATAAGAAAGGCTCCCTGCTCGTTGGTAACTGCGCTGGCATGCAAAAGCACCGTGCCGTTCGACTCCTCCACCAAAAGCGTCCCATATCGAATAAACTCGATTAGATGAACGAAAGAGCTGTCGCTTACATACGCCTTAACGAAGCGCTCTTTTCGATCTACGACAAATGCGGTGTGCGTGGAGACGTCCAGCAACGCGACCGTCTCATCTTTAATTTCACCATACAAACCAGATAGATCAAAAGAGCTTTTAGTACTACGGCGGACGATCAGAGGTTGGCGACAGCAAACAACAACCTCAGACGGCAACTCATCATAGGGCAGGAACTGCATACTGAAAGACGGTTTATCTTCCTTGACGACGGAAAAAAAGGGATGAAGAAAACGCAAGAGCTTTGAAACAAGCTTCGTTGTATCGGTGGTTTGACGAATCGCGAATGTGACAACGCCATTAGAGAGAACAATATCTCTGGACATAAGAGTACCTTGGGCGATAAAGGACTTTTGCTGTGAGAACCCACAGCAAAAGTAACGAATAACTTATGCTAAAGCCGGTTGGTCGGCCACGTACTCACGAAGGAATGTCAGCTTCGAATAGTTTGTCCGCTGATACTTCAAGCCCAGTTCGCCCATAAACTTCTCGACTTCCTGGGTAATACGCTCGAAATCACGGTAAATAAGGGACTCATCCGGAGTACCTCGAGTTTTCAGGTATTCGATCTCGCACTGCTGCAAACGCCCCTTGTGCATTGCATTTTCATCGGCGCCGTGAACACGGCAGTCTTCAAAATTGACCATAAATAGATTGCCTGTTTCGGTAATTTCACAAGCGAGGTCCAACCGGGTACGCCGCCAATCGGGCAAACGTTTGAGCGGATAATCGAAATACTTGGAAAGCGCGGTGACGGGATCACCTTGCAACCATTGATTTTCGTAGTTTCGCTCCCACCGTTCTAATGCATCTTCGTTGAAAACTTTTTTCTTGAACGTGAACAATGGATCGTCCCAGCTGCTCTTCCTTTTGCAATATTGCATCACCGACACATACCCATTGTCCCCTTTGGTGTTCTCGGTAATTTCGCAAAAATGGTTGTCGTAACTCCAATATTGAATCTCATCACCCAACTGCGGCACTACGCCGGGGATTTGACGCCCGTCGACGCGCTCCCACCAAGCTTTGCAGACAGAGAAATATGGAAAATTCCCTTCAATATGAAATTTCTGCTCCAGTTCGGTATCCGGCAGGCCCTTGATATAGAAGCACTCCCAGTTATTAAGCTGGAGATGGTCTTTATCGAAGGACGACGCCAAGGTTTTCCACAAGGTGCGTTCCGGCACGGATACTGGAGAGCCTATGCGAATCAGGTGTACGATCCAAGGATCTATCCGAGTCAGTCGATGATGAATCCGATAATGCTTATCTGAAGAGAGCTCTACGACCGCCAGCGGAATTTCATCACCGAACAGATTACTCGTCTTCACAGGTTGGGATCCGACAGACTCGGCTCCATCCGCCGAGATCTCGATGCAGTAATTCGTGTCGATCTGGGCGGCAAGGTCCTCCAGCAGGGTATGGGACGATGCGTCGAGATCCGCCGGCAGGCGATAGAGACGAAGCAAACGCTCACTGTCATCTAATGTAGGCTGAGCAAACCTGAGTTTCCAATTGCCATAGGCCACGAAATAGTTAGACATGGGCAACCTCCTTATCCTTGCTGATTGATTTATCCAGACTTCTGACAAAGTCCAATTTCGAATAAAGGTCCTGTACATAGTTAACACCCTGCTCGGTCAAAAACCGTTCAGCATAAGCACAGGCCACTTCATACTCTTCAAAAATATTTTGCAGCGGCCCCCAGGTACGCGACCGACAATATTCAACTTCGCATTGGCTGAAAGCCAACGTTTCAGGGGCATCCACAGAGCGGCAGATATCAAAAAAGATACCGTATACATTACCGGTTTCCAGCGATTCAAAATTGACATCGAAACGTGTGCGACGGTAGGCAGGTAGTCGTTTCACTTTTCCACCGCACAGTTGATTCGCATACTCTTCTTCGTCTTGAGAAGTAATGGTTTCATTGAAGCGCAGTGTTTCTTTACGGACCTCTGCGTTTTCCTTGAACCACTTCTGCTTCACGCAGACTTTCCCGTTGGACTGGGGTATGAATGCGATATAACCGGCTTGGTCTTCAGGCTCGAGTACTTCGAAAATTTTGGCCTCGTAGTCGTAAACCTGGAAATCAAGGTTAAACTCGGGAACAAATCCCGGCAAATCGCCGCCAATAATATTTTCGTAGAGCTTGTTAATCAGCTTCCAGGTATCTGGGATACCATCAAATGTGAATTTTCGCTCGACTTCCAGATCCGGACGCCACCGGCCGTAGTTGCAAGAGTCGTTAGAACTACGGCGCGCAATTTTCAGAGCTTCATGGCCATTTTTAATGGCTTGGACAATGACCTCCGGGGTCGGAGTTGTGCAGCTTTCAGAATGGTAATTGACATACACGACGCCCCACGGCCCCATGTCAGCAAACTGATAGACATTGATGGTTCCCGCTTCTGCAATTGCCACCACCAATGGAAACAAATCGGGCAGCTGTTTCGCACTGGCGACAGGCAGATGCTGCAGCAATGCATCCCGGGCGCTATCGGCTAGAGCTCGTTGTTGTTTCGAGAAGAATGCAAAGTCATAGTTAAACGGTTTGAATGACGTATCGTTCCATTCGGTTTTGCTTCCCGGTAAAGAAAATTTTTCTGCCTTGAATTTTCCAGTCTCAAAAAAAACGGTGTTACGGCCATAATGAATTGGCTGCGCAGGCCCACTGACAATCAGAACAGGAGAAGCCTGAAGAGCATTTGGATTGTTGTGCTCTTCGGGTTGCATCATCGCTAAAAAAAGAGTGCTCATGGTATTCACCTTGTTTCGTTTTTGGGGGATCAAGGCCGTGCATCGAGCGTGTAAGAAACGCCGTCATACAGGCTTTCGAATATGGATTCCGATGCCACTGCAGGTACGCCTTTCTCCCTGAGCAAGATCGCCAGATGACAAAGAACCGCTGCACCGGAAAACACGAAGCCGGCCACGTGAGGTATCAGGGGCGCGAGAGCTGCATATGGCCGCGACACCATGACAATCGGAGGTACTTTGTGATCCTGAATACGCCGCATGATTTCATCGAAAGTTTTGCCCATCGTCTCGATATCCGGAACACCGGTCAGACTCACGGCAGGGCCATCGCTGAGTTCAAGTAACTCAGGGCTGTCTTCAATCAAACAGATCGGACCGGTTGCATGACCTACAGATACAACCAGTTCGCCTGACTGATTGCTCATGACTACGCCAGCATCACTGAGCGAGGACATATCAATCAGGAACAATCGATCACCCGAAAATACCCATTCCAACTGGACCGGTCCGAATGTCTGTTGCGCAACGTGTGTCGCTGAAATGAGAGATGCAAGTGCAGAAGGATTGAACGGTCCCACCGGCTCTGCGTGCTTGTTAACGATTGCCACGTCGGTTTTTGCGCCTCCACGGTTAAGCGCGAGGAGGCCTTCCTTCGTGTACTCGACAAGAACGTCGTCATTCGCCACGACTCGGGTAATGACACCCACGTCACCCCGCAAATAGTCACGAATAAGCACGCAATATCGCCGGCTGGATGCCGACGAAATCCGGCGTAATTCCTCTAGTAATTTCGCCTTGGGCAAGACGATCTGACGCATATTGTCGTTGACGTCCAGGATTACCTGGTCAGCCTGAAAGTGCTCGAGAATTGATACATCGTCAGGGTTAGTGGTGAGGAATAAATTGTCGAAGTAAACGAGCTTCGCACCGCCGACAGCAACATCCCGATTCGCTGCAAACTTGAACAGCGGGCCGCGCTTGGAACGAAAATACTCGACATAGGCAGGCAATGGACGAAGCGTCTGCATTTCTTGCTCAGACATTCCAAACAAATCATGAATGCGCAACTCACCGATGTCGTCGTCGCTGTCCCGAACGAGCGTGGTGATAGGTCTGACCTGCAGAACGTAAAGTTGATCGTCCAGGAATGCCCATTCGACATCAACTTCATAACCAAAAAGGTCACGCAACTGATGAATCGCTTCAAAAACCTGCCGACAGGCTACCTCTTGGGCTCCCGTCAACTCACTGAGTCGTTCTTCATTGACCAGTACCGGCGTTTTCCAACCGGAGACCAGAGCATCTCCAGTACCTTCCACAAACTCAAGCTGAGCTCCAGCGCCAAGCTGGGGTGACGCAGAGAACGCAACGCCAGCGATGGTCGCGGGAATAAGCGGTTGCACCATCACATTCATCCTGAGCCCATCGACCAGACTCCCGGCCGATAAACGCTCTGCAACCGCGGCATACTCGAAATAAGAAGTCCAAATCTCCAGGACGGCCTTCCCAATCGATCCAATGTCAGAAGGAACGCCTAGGAGAGTTTTATATAAGCCGGCGTAGCTGTGGTTTCCATTGTCCTCGCTAACCGCCGCAGAACGGACCGCCAAACCAGAGGACGCCTTGAGTAACAATTGGCCAACGGCTTGCGCAACGGCATCGTCAAACGCGGTCGATGGTTTCAACTGAGCCGCCAGTTTCCGCAACTCTGCCACATGATCTTGCAGAAACGCACCGGAGGTAGCCTGGATTTTGTGCAGCACACGCTCAATCAACTCGTTGACAACGTGATAGTTCTCAATCGACGTTGCAAAAAAACTCTCACCCAGCAATATCGTGGGCGGTACCGTAGTGCGCTCGGAAGCGACCATCAAGTTCTGATATTTCCCTGGAAGTGGCATATCTATTCTCGCGATTCTCAATTAAACTCAGCTTCTGTTAAAACTGCTGGAATATCCCGATAGATCTGGGACTTCATAGGCCCACTTGCACCTTGGTATTTGCCGTCATAAATAAGGCGTTCACCCTGGGGTTGCCAAAACATCATTTGACCAATTCGCATGCCCTCATAGACTTTTACAGGATGGATTGCGAATAACTGGAGCGTCCAATTCCCGATAAATCCAATATCCCCCAGCGGTGCGGATAGATTGATAAACATTCCCAGGCGGGCCACAGAGGAACGTGCGGCATAAGTTGGGGCGTAGTAATTACTTCCGATCCGCTCGCGAGTGGCCGCCAGATAAAGTCTGAAGGGTTCCAGGGTTATTTCGCCATCAACCATTTTAATGACTGATGTCTTGTTGTCGGCCTTCGTATCGAGCACTCCAGATTCGTAAACCAAAAACGTGTCCGACAACGTAAAATTATAACTATTGGGATTAACGCAACTTTCGTCGAACGGTTCGATTACTATTCGCCCGTTATACGTTTCCCTCGTAATTTCATTGCCTGTAAGAATCATCGATTTAACTCTGTAAGTTTCGAATAGAGGACCGTGTTTGAGTTTTTGTAACGCCCTGAATAGGTGGTGGGTTCACCGCAGTTTTCCCAAAAGCAAATTTTGCCGATTGGCATACCTGCATAAACTCTGACGGGCTGTGCCACCAAGATTTCTAGGGTCCAGGGAATGATGGCGCCGGTGTGTCCAAGCGGGGCACTTGTCTGTATGAATATGCCCGCCAGACTAGTCGACAAACGAGCATATAATTCAGACGCATGGTTAAAACTTCCCATCCGCTCCAGCGTACAACCTAGATAGAACTTTTTTGGATAAAGAACCATCCCTTCGGGCGGTATCTTGAACGTTTCGACATGTTTTTCATCATAGGCATCTACCACGCCCTCCTTGTAGACTAGAATCGTATCGTTCAAATGAAACCGATATGAATTAGGCTCAATATATTCATCATTGAAAGGTTCAATAACGATGCGGCCTGCCGTTACTTCTTCTTTTATTTTATGGCCAGTCAAGATCACCGCAGTTTCTCCAGCAAATGGATGTAAACTTCGAACGGACCAGTGCCCCTCCCTAGCAGGGCGACACCGAATTTAGCAGAAGCGAAACAAGACAATCCAACGTCAGTGCGGCAAAGGACTCACCGCACCCAACTATCTCTTATAATGTTCATCGACCAACACTGCAGATTGCACCCCTTAAAAGGGCGCAACTTTGGATGCAAGGTGCTTTACATAAACACCATATACAATAAACACCATTGCAGTGAGAATCGTAATTAATGAAAACCAGGAAAATTGAAGTCGTGCATCGAACATCTGAATGACGATGAAGACGAGCGGAGCCAAGGCCATCGAAAATGACGCTGTCAGTGGCTCCACCAATTTCAAACCTACCTGCAGTGCATACATGGGAATCAAGTAGCCCAGCACTGTAACGAATGCCAACGGCACATAATAGTCCGCGACCGTCGACGATATTGAACTACCGGTGGTCATCATCAATGAAGCCACTATGAGTACAAAGAACCTGAACGCCATAATCTGATGTGGTTGAACTCGCTCGTTGGTCAGGCCCTTTGAAATAACTGTATTCAGAGATACCGACAGACCACAGAGTACGGACATAGCGATTCCCACATAGAGTCGTTCATGATCCATATCACCCACCGCCGAATGACCAGTGAGAATAACTGCACCGCTCATGATCATGGCGATCAAAACACCGATCGACGCAATAGCCTCTTGCAACTTCACCGGACCTTTCTTCAGAACGCTGGCATTGAGCATTAATATAATCACAGGCCCTACCGAGTTCAACAAAGCTGATGCTATTGCCGGTTCTATATATTTTATTGCCCACATAAAACCAAACCAGTTCCCCAACGTGGTGAGATTGATAAGGAATAGATTAATCGCGACGGAGCGACTCCATACAAACTCTGAAGATCGCATCCAAGTCAAAAAACCGAAAAGAATTGTCAGCACCAAAAATATCACGATGATAACGGAGTAGATGTCCGCATGCTGCAGCATCCCGGATAAATAAACACCTTGAGCCGCCGAGGCCACTATAAAGAAAAGTATTAGATATACCCCTTTCAACTCACCGAACTTCAGCATGCAACACCCATCCCTTATAATAAATATCGATGCAAACCGAACGCCAGAAAGCTACTAAGCAACACTAACTATGCACGGTAGGAAAAAGCTGAAAATATTTGGCTGTCAGTACACTGGCGCAACACAGCATGAATATAGACAGCGCGACGCTATAGCGCTGCTGCGAGAATTTGAAAAATACGTGCCTTCCCAGTGCCATGTAAATTACACCTCCCAGCACGGCATAACCCAGGCTTGTGATCGACCAGGTGGAATAACCTTTAAAGATGGTGATCAAGACAATTTGCGTGAAGGCAAAAATTGCATAACCAAAGGCAATGAACTGACGGCAGCGTTTCTTGTCCTCCTCACAGGTGGAGGCATAGTCCGTTAGTAAGCTGCCACCTAGGTTTGTCAGCCCGTGTACTAAACCTATGACGGCCATCGCTACGCGATTGCTCCTACGCATCAAGGCGCGGACTCTTAGACTAACCCCGCCGGACAAACGCAATGTAGCACTGATTACTAGCAGAATCGCCGCAATGAGTTCGAGCTTGATATCAAATCCGCTTTCGAGTGCGATCCAGAGACCTATTGCGAGCCCCGGCAGAGGCCAAATGGCCAAAGAGGGCTTTACGGTGTCGTTCATACCATCAGCCCATAACTGCAGAATACTCAATGTTAACGAAGCGGGTAGAAGAACCTGAAGTGCCTCTTGGAAAGAGAGCCCCATCAGCAGCAACGTTGGGGTACCGAAAAGCAACAACCCCACGCCGAACAACGACTGCACAACCGCAAGTAGACAAACTACTAATGCTACGTACATCGAGCGCCCCTTCTATGGAATCATTTATATAAAGAATAATAATTTATAACTTAATGCTCAGGCTGACAGGTGACTGGAACGTACTCCTGCAGCCGCTCAAAATCCGATCTGAGTTCATCATGATTGTCGTTATAGAGGGTCAGAATACCGGCAGCATCAGCAATTGTATTGGCATTCACCACAGCCCCCCGTTCCACCATCCATCGTATATCGTAACGACTGACTACATCAGGCTCGTTCAATGAAACAATGCGTCCATGACCTACCGGCAACAGTGCCGCTACGACATTATTTGCTTGCGTGAGCCTGATTTCACCCAATCGGTCAGGCAATGTATTCTGGTAAAGATAGGCATCTATCAAGTTAAAGTTCTTATTCATGATATGAAAATAAACGCCTACCCCTCCCGGGGAGCGACATGCAATTTCCAGGAATGTAGGCTGCCCTGTAGCAGGATTTACAAAAAACTCGTGGTGCGTACAACCGTTTTGCATTCCCAACGCCTTGATGACTCGTGCGTTATACTCCTCAAGCGTCTTTAGTACGTCAGGATCGAGCGTCGGAAAACCTGTAAGAGGTCGCCCTTGCACAAAGTCGAAGTTAGTGCACCCGAGTTCAAAGGTGCCGCAGAACTTTACCTGACCATTTTGCACAAAGGAGTCACACTGAAACATGTCACCTTCAATGAACTCATCGACCTCATACTTAAATTTATTTTCAAATAGACGAATAGCCTCGATCGCGGCGACAAAGTCGCCTGCGTTTTCGACTACAAAAACATTAAGGCTACCCGCCGCATCAACTGGTTTGATGACTAGTTTAGTCCCCATCTCACGTTTCAATGCCAGATAGTACTCAGTGGGATCAATAACTGCCAATTGCAGATCAAGTACGACATGCAAGGGGATTCTGATTCCGGCAGCGCTCACCCTCTCTTTCATGAGTATCTTGTCCCGAAATCCCGATACCAGTTCGGGGCGGTCTCCGGGAATACCAAGAGCTTGTCGAACGGCCGCTGCGTCCAGCACATGCCCTTCCTCTTGGCAAAACAAGCGCACCGCTTCGGGCGCTCCAGCCGTGCGCACTTCTTCTTTCACGACAGTCAGAATGTCCTCATATGGAAGTACCGGCCTGATGTTTGTACCCAATCGCCCCGTTAATGGCACTATTTTGTCGAAAAAACAATCCAGCGATTTTAGTATTGGCTCGCCAGCGTTTACGAGCAAAACAAGTCGTATGCCAGAGCTTTTTACATCTTGTATGGCTTCATCGGAAAGCCATTGCAAGTAAGTCTGAGTTACAAATATTACTGTCTTTATCATTTGGAGTGCTCCGGACCGAAACAAGAATTGCTACACTACTTGATAGCCAAACATTCGATTTTTTAAAACACAGGCACTCATTCTTAGACCGGCTTGCCAATAGCAAGGTCAGCAGAAGTCAAACCAATATGTTTTGCGCACTCTTAAGGAGGGCAATAGATAATTATGGAGGCGAGCACCCAGAGCCCATGAACATGAGACCACAAATATCGAACGGCGAACGTAAATACACCTCTATTCGCGGTATCAATGAACAGGTATCTGGCAAAGCTGAGAATTGAGTAATGCTGATAAAAGCAGGTCGAGAAGACCTATTTTTACTGGGGGATAGCGTCCGATGCTTTATTATTTTGCGCATAATCACTCCTTGATTTATTGATAAATTATCCTAACGATTTACCAACTGCAACATTTTTTTACTAAAATAGTTTGCCCCAAAAAAGCGCAACCCAGGCACTAATTTTGTGCGTTTTTTAACAGCAGAATTCTGTCATAAATGTCATGTCAATGAACCGCCTCGGGTTTTCCTAGACACTCTTCAGGCTCGCTGCTTAACGTCTTTCAAGTGGAACGCTTTGATCGCTGCGGATGAAGGCGCCGACGTGGCACTGATTGACCGCCGCTACCCCTTTTTTTGGAGGAACCACTGTACGCCGGCAATTAGCATTCGGTGCAGCTGAAATTTTGCCTTGGGTGATTCACGTTCACCGTCATTCAATTACACCTTCACGGCATAAGCCGGTCGCTGTGCCCACCCTGAGGCGGGGTGTCTGTAAGTAGTCCGCAGGCACCCTTTTTAATCGTGGCGAAGCCGTGAGCCATCTCCCCAGTCGGATCCTAGGCACTGTACGAAAAATACTGTCTCAAACACCGCATGGCGCAAGCCAGTGAGATCATCGCCGCATAACTTTTCGCGAGCTTGTCGAAGCGCGTGACGATGTGGCGGTTCTCCTTTAGCCAGCCGAACATGCGCTCAATAATGTTGCGCTGTCGGTATTTGGGGCGATCAAACAGTCTCGGTAATCCTGGCTTGGGTTTGCGCTTCATCGTGCGCAGCGGGATAACCGGCTGGATCCGATAGCGGTCGCAGTAGCGCCGCAACGCTTCGGCGTCGTAGCCTTTGTCGGCCAGCAACCATCGGCAGCGCTTGCGAGGGCGCCCTCGCGAACTTGGGATGTAAGCGTTATCCAGCAGCGGCTGTGCATAGGCAATGTCGCTAGCTTGCCCGCCGGACAGTAGAAAGTTCAGCGGTACGCCATTGGCATCGCACAGCATGTGAATCTTCGTCGTCAGGCCGCCCCGGCTTCGTCCGAGGGCATGGTCTTGCGGTTCTTCGGGTCCCCTTTTTTCCCAGCACCAGAAGAGGCCCGGGTTGCGCGTACCGCCATGGAATCGGTCATCCAGGTCTCCAGATCAATTAACCCTTGCTCGTTCAATCTAATGTGAAGCCGCTTAAGCATCTGGTCGAATGTCCCGCGATTGCGCCAGTCTCGAAAGCGCTGATACACCGTCGACCATGGGCCGAAGCGCTCGGGCATGTCGCGCCAGGCAGCGCCCGAGCAGAGCACCCAGAGCACGCCGTTGAGCATCAGCCGATCATCTGCTCGTGGGCGTCCGTTCCGGCGGGGTTCACTGAAAATGTCTGCAACCAGATCCCAGGCTGCGTCGGGAAGTTCGTAACGTTTGGCCATCGTGGGCTCCTGCCTTCGATGGACGCGGACTTTACTGAGTCCCGACGATTGCTGGGTTCAAATGAGTTTCATCTGATTTCGTACAGAAGTTGGACTCGCAACGCTGCATTCTCGATATCCTTGGCATGCTGAGTCGCAATGAAGTTTACGGCTATGACGTAGAGCTCAGGTACTCGTTAAGGAAAGTGATCAATTCCTACCGTGCAGAAGGATGCCTGTGTGGAGTCAGGCGCTACGATTTTTAGGAATGTCCAAGATTTCCTCCCCGAGGATCATCTCCTGCCCTTTAGGACAGTTCGCGTTCGTTGCCTTGCAATGAATCTGAAATTTCGCTCGGCCGGCATAACCGTCATTCACAATCTCAATGCGCAGCGTCTCTTTTTCACCGGCCTTGATCGTCGCATGCGCGGCGGTTGTATGAATTTTGAGCGGGTGTTCAAGATCATGAAACACTATTCCTCCTTCATAGTGAACGGCTACATCAACAGGAACCTCACCTGCGTTTCTAATTTCGAGCTCTGTTAGGTGTCCACCATGATTCCATGCCCCCAGCCGGCAATCATATTTCAGAGAAAATGTGTATTTCGTATCATGGCTTTTTATCGTTTGGGCAAGAGCTCCAGTCGAGTTCAACGCAGACTTCTTTGTCCATCGGTAAGCCATAAAAGCGATTAAAGCGACTACAACGGGTACATAGGGAAGATAACTTTCTGGACTCATATTGCGGTCTCGATGAGCATATGTATGGAAATTTTACCTTCACCAGAAGGGCGATTAAGGATACCAGCCGGCTTTTGTGGCGTGTACAGAATTGTTCTATATCAACATTCATCTCGCTGTAGCCGCTGAAGCAAGATTGCCCCGCTTGCTGCGTTTCACTGACCCAGGCTTTTTTACGTGAATCATTACCGGCGCTGGCTTTTGGGTTCCGTAGTATGGGGCAGCGATGTGTCTCCAAGTGGTTCAATCCGGCATCTGTAAACAGTCAGATAGAGAGAGTTCGCGGGAATTGATCTGTACGCAGATAGGCTGAACTGAGATTCGCGTCAAGCGACGCAAGCGTGCACTGACACTCGACTGCGGCATGGAAATTGTCGGAATTTTGCACTCCGTGACTTTGTCCTGAAACAGGCAAAACCGTCTTCC
This sequence comes from Pseudomonas sp. NFACC56-3, assembly GCF_900100025.1. Lineage (NCBI taxonomy): Bacteria > Pseudomonadati > Pseudomonadota > Gammaproteobacteria > Pseudomonadales > Pseudomonadaceae > Pseudomonas > Pseudomonas sp. NFACC56-3. Next base: position 19,918 of record NZ_FMTK01000017.1, read on the forward strand.
GTAAGATTCCGAGCAGGTGACCACATTGGATCACCGTTCTCGGAGAAAAAACGAATGACATCATTGAACCAAGTAAGCATGACCCGCCGCTGCTCCCTATGTAATGGAAGCGGCGGCCCGATCGTGATCGAGTGCAGGGACTGCGGTGGGACAGGCTTCGATCCTACTGAGGAAAAGCCCTTCGCTCAATGTCATACCTGCTACGGAGATGAAGAAGAAGAGGTGGAAGTTTGCACTCGTTGCGGAGGCACGGGTGAGGTTGACGATGAGGACGGCGATGGGGACTTTTAGCGGCGAGTCCTGAGAGCAGGTCTTTTCCACGGTGACCTCGATAGTCACGCTGGAAAGGACCCGCAATCACTGCATTTACCGTCGTATCAATGAAACCATTTATCCTGTGGTATGAGCCACGGGAGTCTGAAAGAACCGGAGTGATAATGTCCCATCGAGTTCCCTACCTCACCAGTGATCTCGAACTGGTGAAGAGCCGGTTGCAGGGGATCCTGACCTGCGATGAGCCAACGGCTGCGAAGCTTGCAAAATCTGACTTTCCTACCGAAGTGCTTGTCGTAGCAAAAATCTTCAACGAAACGACAGAGTCATTGCATCACAAATGGGGGCCGGCGATTCTCGGCAGTGTGCCGCCTGAAGCTTGGGTCTTAGGTTCTCACGGGGAGGAAGAGGTCAGACCGACCAAGGATGCATCACTTCGTCTGTGGTCACTCGAGGGATCTGAGCAGTCAAAGGAGAATCTCCGCATTGGCCAAATACGTCAGCAGGTCTTCACTGAGTTGCAGGTGGCCATGCCTGCATCACTGCAGAAGCATTATAAGTCAATGCTATCTTGGGTCCGTGATCAGTCTGAGGCGCCTCTGAAGCTCGCGAGCGGGCCGTTGGGCTCCGATACAGTTTTTGGACATCTTATCGCGTGTCTTGAGAAATGGATGGATATGCGATTGCAGGAAACCGAGAAGCTTTGGTTGCAGCAGCATGACTGGCCTATCAGCACTAGCGTACCCCCTAAGGTTATTCAAGAGCTGTCTCGGGAAGCACGGGATTACTTGAAAGGGGTTCTAACACGTTGGTTCGATAAAGATTCTTCTGCGGCAAAACCTATTCCAAATAGTCTTCTGGCGCTGGTAAGTGTGAATCTCTCTGCTAATCGTGTCCTGCTCGAATACGCTGCAAAGGAGGCTCGGGGTCGCGAAGCTGCTGATCTCGCAATTGGAATCCTTGAAAAGCTTAACAAACGGGGCATCACCGAAGTTCCAGTCGTAATGGATGACCTCAGTCCGGATCGTGCGAGGCAGATGCTCAAGGAGGGTCTCACTAGCTGGTTTGGACCCGGCGGGAGCCTCATCGGTCCTGACTCGGATTTCAAGCGACCAATGAACCACACCGACATCGATCTTGCGGTGCGGTGGAGTACCGAGCTACAAGAGCGATATATCGTTTCGCGGGGCCAACGAGGCGGCCTGCATGAGGCAAGAGAAAACCATGGTAAATCACCTCATACCTTCATGTTTGCGATGACCTTGGTCGGAGCATTTTACAACAGCGTCAAAACAGACAACGAGTTCAAGGGGAGGAGCAATTCGAGCTATGCAGTCTTTCCCGGACGAAAGCTCATATCGAAAGGGGCGACCCATACTCCACCTTCCCACGCGGCTGAGCTTCTGATGCAAGCATACGGCCAAATTTTTTTCGGAAATTCTGGCTGGGATATAGTCGCCGATGGGGTAAAGGCTTACGCCAAAACGACGAGTATAAAGCGCGCTCATATCCAACAGCTGATTCGCTTCGCCATCAAAGACCGAACATCCAGCAGCTTGCTAGGGATAAGCAAACACCTCGATGAAATGAAAGATCGACCGCTCAGTGAGCTCGAAGATTGAAGTCGCACGGCTTATATCCCTCGAAGCTTTCAATCAGCGTCATCATGGGGGGCGTAGGCTATTTATTCCCGTAGGCTGGTCAGGCTGCGGTGCTCTGGACACCGCAAAGTAGTGTCATTACTGGCTGCGACAGTTTTAATTCTCAAAATCAGAACACCGGCGATCAAAAGTTCCTGCGGGGCACCGATGCGTCCCCCGCAGGCATTGACCAGAGCCAGACCAGATCGGCTGTCCGTCGCGTAGACGGGCCAGCGTCTGGCGGATCGCCTGCAGATCAAGTTGCTGCATTATCACCTCTGCTCATACCGCACAGCTTCATGGCGTATCATTGCCCCAGCACTCTCCGCCACAGGATCCTCATGGCCACTCCCAATTCCGGGTTGCGCAGCCAACAAGCCGAAGAAACCCGCGCACGCATCCTCAAGGCCGCCACCAAAGTATTCAGCCAGGACGGCTACTCGGGCGGGCGCATCGAGAAAATCTCGCGGCTGGCGAAATCCAACGACCGCATGATTTATTACTACTTCAAGAGCAAGGAGCAGTTGTTCATCCGCGTGCTGGAAGGCATCTACGCCGACTTCAACGAAGCCGAGAGCCGCCAGCGCTTCGACCTCGAACAGCCGATCGCGGCGGTGCAGCAACTGCTTGGGTTCGTGTGGGACTACTACGGGCGCCATCCCGAATTCATCAGCATCCTCAACAGCGAAAATCTGCACAAAGGCAAGCACTCGCGCAAATCGCCCCACCTTTTGGTGCTGTCAGGGGCGGCGCTCAATACCCTGGCGCCGATCATCCAGGCGGGGCAAGCGAAGGGGGTGTTTCGGACCGACGTGGACGTGCTCCATACTTACCTGCTGATTGCCTCGCTGTGCTACTTCTACAACTCCAACCTGCACACCCTGGGTGCCTTCCTGGGTGTCGATCTGGACAGCAAAAACGCCCGCGACCGCTGGCTGGACTACGCCCGCGACCAAGTACTGCGCGGGCTGGCCGTTGGCTGACAGGGCTCAATGGCTGCCAGGGTTGGCACGCAGCCACGCGACCTGCTTGGCGAGGGGCGGCCATGGCGCCTTGTCGGCGGCGAAGTTGCTGCGCAGGTAGGCCACCAAGTCACTGACTTGGGTGTTCGAGAGGCTGTCCTTGAAGGCCGGCATATAGCCCAGCTCGCTCACCGCGGGGTGGCCGATGCCGTGCAGAATGACCTTGATCAGGTTGTCGGGGCGGTCGCTGTGCACGTTGGTATTGGTGGCCATGGAGGGGCTCACGCCGAACAGCTCGGGGCCGCCGTCCAGGGCGCTGTGGCAACCGGCGCAGGCGCCTTCGAACACCCGTCGGCCATTGGCCAGGTTGGCCGTACTCGGTGCGCTGGCGACTGCCTGCTGCGCCCGGGCGGCGGGCTTACCTTCGAGGGTGCCGAGGTAATGGGCGATCGCCCGCAGATCATCGTCCGGCAAGGTCGACAACTCGCTGACCACCGGCCCCATGGGCCCGGCCGCCACGCCGTGCTCGGCGCTGAAACCGGTGCGCATGTAGGTGAATAGCTGGTCTTCGGTCCAGGGCGTAGGCGCCTTGGACAGGCCGGTCAGTGCCGGCGCCTCCCAGCCATCAACCATCGCCCCGGAAAGAAACTTCGCCCCGCCCTGTTCCGCGCCCATCAAGTTGCGCGGCGAGTGGCAGGCAGCGCAGTGGCCAAGGCCATTGACCAGATAATTTCCGCGGTTCCACTGGGCGCTGCGGGTCGGGTCGTCCTGGTATTCACCCTGCTTGAGGAACAGCGTGTTCCAGCCCGCCATCAGCGCCCGCACATTGAACGGGAAGCGCATCTGGTTGGCCGGTGGCGTGCTCGGTACTGCCGGTTGCGACATCAGGTAGGCGTACAGCGCCTGCATGTCGGCTTCCTTGATGTTGCGAAAGGCCGTGTAGGGAAATGCCGGATACAGATGCCGGCCATCGCGGCTGATGCCCTTGCGCATGGCGCGGTCGAAGGCGGCGAAGGACCAGTTGCCGATGCCTGTCTGCGCGTCAGGGGTGATGTTGCTGCTGTACAAGGTGCCGAACGGCGTGTCCATGGCCAGGCCGCCGGCGTTGGTCACGCCATCGTGGGCGGTGTGGCACACGGCGCAATCCCCGGCGGCGGCCAATTGCCGGCCGCGCTCGAGGGTGGCGGTGCTCCAGGTACCGGCCGGCGGCGGCGTGACCGCGGCGATTTCCGCGCGCCATGGCATGGCGCTGATCCCCAGGCCCAAGGCCGTACCGAATAGCCCGGCCAGGCCGCCGAACAGCCATTTGCGCTTCTTGCTTTTCACCGGTGCGGCATAAGGCAGCCCGAGTGGGTCTTGAGGCTCGGCGGCCTTGAGCGCGGCCAGCACCCGCTCGGCGGTGATCGGCAGTTCACGAAAGCGGATGCCGGTGGCGTCGAACACGGCGTTGGCGATGGCCGCGGCGCTCGGCACCGAGGCCGATTCCCCGGCGCCCAGCGGCGGCTCGTTCTGGCGCGGCATCATCAGTACATCGACTTCGGGCACCTGCGGGAAAGTCAGGATCGGATAGCCACCCCACTCCTTGCTGGCCACCCGCGATTCTTCGAAGGTCACCTGTTCCTTGAGCACGCGGCTGGTGGACTGCATCACATTGCCGTGAATCTGGTGTTGCACCCCGGCCGGGTTGACCATCATGCCGGCGTCATGGCCGACCACCACGCGGGTCACAGCGACTTCGCCGGTGTGCTTGTCGATGGCCACGTCGGCTACCCAGGCGGCCCAGGCGGCGCCGAAACCGGGGAATTTGCTGTGGATGTAGCGCGCATAGGCGAAGCCGCGGCCACGCAGCACGCCATCTTCGCTGGGCGTTTGCCCAGGCTGGGTGTGCGGTGTCCATTGCGCGCGCTCGGCAGTGGCACGCACCAATTCGGCGGCGCGTTCGTCGGGCAGGTAGCGCAGGCGGTATTCCACCGGGTCGATGCCGGCTTCGTAAGCCAGTTCGTCAATATAGGATTCATGTGCGAATACATTGGGCAGCGCTGATACGCCGCGCAGCCAGGAGGCGCGCACGATGGGTGCCATGTCTTCGATGCTCACCCGCAACTCGGGGTAGCTGTAATGGGGCACAGCGGTGCGGTCGCCCATCTCGTAGGCCACCGGCACCGGCTCGACGCGTCCGGTAAGCAGGAGCGCCAGGGTGGGCGCGCCGTTGGACGGGTAGCGGGTGCGAAAGTCGTACACGGCCAGGTCGCCGGCAGCATCGATACCGCCGTCGACGTCCATCAGTTGCGCAGTGCCTTTCGGTTCCCAGGCGTGCTCTTGCTCGCGAGTCAGTTGCACGCGCACCGGTTTGCCGACCGCGCGGGACAGCAGCACGGCATCGGCGCATACGTCGTCGGCGCAGTTGCGCCCATAGCAGCCGGCGGCTTCCATGCGGATGATTTCGATGCTGGTTTCATCGCACTCAAGCAGCCAGGCGAGGTCGGCGCGCAGGGCATGGGGGTTCTGTGTGCCGGACCAGATGCGGGTGGCCTGCGGTTGATAGTCGGCCACCGCGCAGGCCGGGCCGATGGAGCCGTGCAGTTGATAGGGCCACAAGTAGCGGCGGGTCAGCCGCGTCGCGGCACTGGCCAATGCCGTATCGACGCCGCCGGTGTCGTGCACGACCCGTTCAATGGACGGGTTGTCGCGCAACGCCTGTTCGATATTGTCGAGGTTTGGTAAATGCTGCTGCCAGGGCCGCCATTGCACCTTGAGCTCGCGGGCGGCTTTGATCGCTTGTTCTTCACGCTCGGCGACCACACCGATGAAGTCGCCGATCACCACCACGCGGACGATGCCGGGGAGATGGGCGATGGAGCTTTCATCCACGGCGATCAAGCTGGTGCCGACGAACACACCGGTATCGTAGCCGTCATAAGGCGGACGTACGACCCGCCCGTGGAGCATGTCGGGCACGCGCATGTCTTGCACGAACGTCAGTTCGCCGGTGGCCTTGGCCGGAATATCGACGCGCGCCGAACTTTGCCCCACCAGTTTGTAATCGTCCAGCGGCTTCAGGGGCGCAGTGCCGCTGATGCTCAGCTCGATGCGCTGGCCCTGGATCAATTCGGCGAAACTCAGCGCCTGGCCATCGCGGCCATGCACCACACCGGCCTCGATGCGCAGGTCATCGCTGCCACAGCGCTTGGCGGCGGCGGCCAGTAACCAGCGACGGGCTTCGGCGGCGGCATTGCGCAGCGGTATCGCAGAGATCTGCAAGGTCGCGCTGGCAATGGTTGCGCCCTGGTTCGGCGTGCGGGCGGTATCGCCCAGTACCACACGCAGTTGGTCCATGCGCAGGTCGAGTTCTTCGGCGACGATCTGCCCCAGAGAGGTCTGGATGCCGGTGCCCAGGTCGACGTGGCCGTTGAAGGCGTAGTATTCGCCGTTGTCGCACAGGGCGATGAACAGCCCCAGTTCCTCGGGCTTGACGACTGGAGTCTTGCCCTTGGGCACCAGGTCGGGCGGTGGCTGGATCCGGTCGACCACCAGCAGTACGCCCTCGCGCGCCAGCAGTTCGGCCTGGGTGGGAACGGGTCGGTCAGTCATTGCAGTGGCCCTCACGGTATAGCTGGGCGGCGCGACGCACCGCAGCAAGGATTTCCAAGTGCGTACCGCAACGGCACAGGTTCGCCGACAGTGCGCGGCGGATCTGTTCTTCGCTAGGGTCGGGGTTGCGGTCGAGCAAGGCCTTGGTGGTCATGATCATGCCGTTCAGGCAATACCCGCACTGGGCCGCCTGGGCATCGATAAAGGCTTGCTGCACCGGGTGCGGGTGGTGACGGTCACCGAGGCCTTCGAGGGTGGTGACGTTACGATTCGCCACCCCGCTCAAAGGCAGCACGCAGGAACGCGCGGCCTTTGCGTCGACGATCACCGTGCACGCCCCGCATTCGCCCAGGCCGCAGCCGAACTTGGGACCATTGAGGTGCAGGTCGTTGCGCAGCACCAGTAGCAAGGGCGTGTCGGCCATGGCGCTGCAGGTCACCGGCTGGCCGTTGACGATGCAATTGACGCTGACCGTGGTGGTGGACGAAAGAGGTTTGTTCATGCCGCTCTCTATTTTCGTGTAGTACTTACTACATCAAAAGGCAAGAACGGTGCCAATTGCCTGGCTGGCGCGCGGAGCCTCGCGCCAGGTGTGGCAAAGCAGGTGAGTCAGGTCGGGTCGTCGATCATTTTGCGCAGCAGGAACAGCATTGCCACCCGCTCGCCGGGGTTGAGGTTGCTCAGGGTCAGCTCGCTGATCTGCCGGGCACAGGGTTCGGTCTGCTTTACCGCCATGCGGCCGGCCTCGGACAGGTGCACGATTACCTTGCGCCGGTCTTTGGCGTCGTGGCCCAGCTCGATCAGTTCGCGAGCCTTGAGGCGCTCGACGATGCCGCGGATGGTGGCCTGGTCGACGGCGGTCAGCGCCACCAGCTCGGTCAGCGAGCTGGGGCCGTTGTCGCGCACCGCGCAGAGGGTAATGAACTGCACCGCCGTGAGCTGCGACTCCCCAACGTTCTGCTGGAAGATCGCCATATGGCGCTGGTAAGCCTTGCGCAGCAAGTGCCCCACCTGTTCGGTGAAAGCGTAGGAAGAATCGGGGGAACTCATGGGCAGGACGGGTCCGCAGCAGCTGGAAAATACATACGATAACTCAAAGTTCACCACCGCCGCGCGCCCGGACCTTGCGTCACAGGCGCCAGCGATGCAGGTCAACGGGCGATGGAGTCGGCCGGGGCGACCACGTCACCAGCCAGTACCACGGCCTGGTCATCCAGGTAGATATCGCAGTTGCGCAATGGGATGTCCATATGGCACGGCGTCTTGCGCTTGCCGCCTACCTCGGTGTTAGGGCCGGTGGAGAACAGGAAGTTGCCATAGAACGCGCGGGCGTCCATGCACATGCCGTCGTTCTTGTCGTGCAAGCCCATGGCGGTCCACTGCGCGCGAGGCTGCAGGCCCCAGCCGATATGGGAGATACCGTACACCTCGGGGTCGTTGAAGTACTTCATGTACTCGCGCAGGTACTCGGCCTCGAAACCGCCGTGGATGCGGGTGATGAAGCCCTTCTCGATCTCCAGGGTGATGCGCTCGCGGCAGTAGGTCTTGAACGGCAGCAAGATATCGCCTACGTCCAATACCAGGGTGCCTTCGGCGGTTTCCTCGTTCGGCCAGGTGAACAGAAAGCCGCTGGGCCAGTGGTCCCAGCGGCCCGGGGCGTCGGCGTAACCGTATTCGGTCACGGCCGGGTATTGGCCCAGCGCGGCGCGAAATTCGCTGCCGGCGGGGGAACGTACGGTCATGGTGCGGGCCTGCTTCAGCACCGCTTCGGCGGCCATCACGCGGGCTTTGTCGGCCTCGGTGGGCAGCATGCGCGCCAGTACTTCCGGGGGCTCCACGGCCAGTAGCATGCGCGTGCCGGTCTTGAGAATCTGCTCCTGCTCGGGCGAGTGCAGCAGCATCATGGTGTCGATGATCAGGTCGGCGGCCTCCAGCGCGCGCTGGGCCGCGAGGTTGCCGGTGAGCGCGGTGTCGCCGCAGTAGGCGGTCATGTCATTACCCATGGCCACCGGCGCGTTGAAGGCCGGCAGCTCCACGGCGTAGACCTTGGCGCCCAGGCGCTGGGCGGCCTCCATTGCCGCGCGCACGGTGCGCGGGTTGGAGTAATGGGCCTTGAGAATGGCCACACTCTGGGTGGCATCCACTTTCGAAAGCTTGAGCACGTGCTCGAACATCTGGGTCAGTTCACCGTCGCTGACAGCCATTGCCTCTCTCCTTCGCTGAATTGGAACTATGCACCGCGATGGCGCGCAGCGCTTCGTGATGGTGCGTATTTGTAATGTGTGCACTGTATATTTGCAAGCGCCGACACTATTCAGGCGGCTCAGCAAAGGGCGAGCCAATTACTTTAAATCGTATGCAGCCTATGTTTTATTGGGTAAACCAGCGCTTATTCAACAGATGAAATTTTTTAAATATTTTTGAATAGGCTCTTCACAGGAAAAATAAATAGTGCATACACTGTAAATGCGTTCCGGTCCCGCGCTTTTGAGATCGGTCATCGAGGAGACACGTCCCATGGGGGCAACACAACGAATCGCTATCGTCGGCGCTGGCCTGGGTGGCGTGGCAGCCGCCGCTTCGCTGCAACAGGCAGGCTTCGAAGTCGATCTCTACGAACAGGCGCCGCAATTCTCGCGCTTGGGCGCCGGGATCCACATGGGCCCTAATGTGCTGAAGATTTTCCGCCGCCAGGGTATCGAGAAGCAGGTCGAAGCCATGGGCTCGCACCCGGACTTCTGGCTAAGCCGCGACCAGGATGGCGAATACATGTCGCGCATCCCACTGGGCGATTTCGCCCGCAAGGAATACGGCGCAGCCTACATCACCGTGCACCGCGGCGACCTACATGCCCTGCAGATGACCGCCGTCAAGCCCGGCTCGGTGCACTTCAACAAACACCTGGCCAGCCTCGATGAAAGCGGCAGCGACGTGCTGCTGAAATTCGCCGACGGCACCCAGGCCCGCGCCGACATCGTGATCGGCGCCGACGGCATCAACTCCCGGGTCCGCGAGCACCTGCTAGGCGCCGAAGCACCCACCTACAGCGGTTGGGTTGGCCACCGCGCGCTGATCCCGGCGCACAAGCTGGCCAAGTACGATTTCAATTTCGAAGACTGCGTGAAGTGGTGGTCGGGCGATCGCCACCTGATGGTCTACTACACCACCGCCAAGCGCGACGAGTACTACTTTGTCAGCGGCGTGCCCCAGGCCGAATGGGAAGGGGGTCATGCCAGCTTCGTCGACTGTAGCCGCGAGGCCATGTTCGACGCCTTCAAGGGCTACCACCCGAGCGTGCAGGCGCTGATCGAGAACGCCGAGAGCATCACCAAGTGGCCACTGCTCAACCGCCAGCCGCTGCCGGTTTGGAGCAGGGGCCGCATGGTGCTGCTGGGCGACGCTTGCCACCCGATGAAACCGCACATGGCCCAGGGCGCGGCCATGGCCATCGAAGACGGCGCCATGCTCGCCCGCTGCCTGATGGAAACCGGCCTCAACGACTACGCCACCGGTTTCCGCCTGTACGAGGCCAACCGCAAGGAGCGCGCCTCCCGTGTGCAGGCGGTGTCCAACGCCAACACCTGGCTGCGCACCCAGGAAGACCCCTCGTGGGTATTCGGGTACGAGTTGTTCGACCATCCGCTGAAATCGGAGAACGCAGCGTGAGCAACCTTCTCTACGGTGCCAACGTGCAAGCCAACGGTATCCGCCAGCACTACCTGCGCTACGGCGGCAAGGGGCAGCCGCTGTTGCTGATTCCGGGGATCACCAGCCCGGCTATCACCTGGGGGTTCGTGGCCGAGCGCCTGGCCGAGCACTTCGACACTTATGTTCTCGACGCCCGCGGCCGCGGCCTGTCTTCCACCGGGCCCAACCTGGACTATGGCACCGACGCCTGCGCCGATGACATCGTCGCCTTCGCCCAGGCCCTGGGGCTCCAGGATTGTCTGCTGGTGGGCCACTCCATGGGCGCGCGCTTCATTCTGCGCGCCGCCACCCGCCACCCCGACGCGCCCTTCAGCCGGCTCGCGCTGATCGACCCGCCGGTGTCCGGCCCCGGCCGCCGCGAGTACCCGGGCAAGCTGCCGTGGTACGTCGACTCGATCCGCCAGGCCGAACACGGCATGAACGCCGACGACATGCTCGCGTTCTGCCCGACCTGGACCCAAGAACAACGGGCCCTGCGTGCCGAATGGCTGCACACCTGTTATGCGCCGGCAATCCTCAAGGCGTATAGCGATTTCCACGAGGTGGATATCCATCAGGACTTTCCCCGCAACCACCTGCCCACCTTGCTGATGATCGCCGGCAAGGGCGGCGTGATCGGTGCCGAAGACGAAGCCGAGATTCGCGGCCTGCAGCCGTCGATCCAGACCGTGCACGTGAAAGACGCCGGACACATGATTCCCTGGGACGATTTCGAAGGTTTCTTCGCCGCCTTCGGCACCTTCCTTGGCCGCCCCCTCAGCTGATTCCGGAGACACGACATGACTAAGCTCTACCGTATCGGCCAGATAGTGCCGAGCTCCAATACCACCATGGAAACCGAGATACCGGCGATGCTCACTGCGCGCCAGTCGATCCGCCCCGAGCGCTTCACCTACCACTCGGCTCGTATGCGCATGAAGCACGTGAAGAAGGAAGAGCTGGCGGCCATGGACGCCCAGTCCGACCGCTGCGCTCTGGAGTTGTCCGACGCCCGCGTCGACGTGTTGGGCTATGCCTGCCTGGTGGCGATCATGGCCATGGGCCGCGGCTACCACCGTGAATCCCAGCAGCGCCTGGGCCAGGTGGTGATGGACAACGACTCCCAGGCCAAGGTGATCACCAGCGCCGGCGCCCTGGTCGACGGCCTCAAGGTGCTGGGCGCCAAGCGTATCGCCCTTGTGGCGCCGTACATGAAGCCGCTGACCGAACTGGTCGTCGACTACATCCAGCACGAAGACATCGAGGTCAAGGTATGGCATGCCCTGGAGATTCCGGACAACCTTGAAGTGGCCCGTCATGACCCGGCTAACCTGCCGGGCATCGTCGCAGGCCTCGACCTGACCGACGTCGATGTCATCGTGCTCTCGGCCTGCGTGCAGATGCCTTCCCTGGGTGCCGTCGCCAAGGTCGAGGCGCAAACCGGCAAGCCGGTGCTCACCGCCGCCATCGCCACCACCTATGCCATGCTCAAGGCCCTGCAATTGGAGCCGATCGTGCCCGGCGCCGGTGCCTTGCTGTCCGGCGCGTACTGAGGAGTTCCGCCATGACCACCGCAGAGGACAACTACGCCGGCGTCTGGGGCAACCGCGTCGGCTTCGGCCAACGCCCCGCGCTGCTGCTGATCGACTTCATGCAAGGCTACACCACCGAAGGCGCGCCACTGTACGCGCCGGGCGTGGTCGAGGCCGTGGCCCATAGCGTCGAACTGCTGGCCGCCGCGCGGGCCAAGGGCATTCCGGTGATCCACACCAACATCCGCTACCACCCCGGGCATTTCGCCGACGGCGGCATGTGGGTGCAGAAGGCGCCGGTGATGAAGGACATGGTCGAGGGCAATCCCCTGGCCGCCTTCTGTACTGAAGTGCTGCCGCTGCCGAGCGAAGTGGTGCTGACCAAGCAGTACGCCAGCGCCTTCTTCGGTACCAGCCTGGCACCCATGCTGCAGGCATTGGGCATCGATACCTTGATCATGGCTGGCTGTTCCACTAGCGGCTGTGTACGCGCTACTGCGGTGGACGCCGTACAGCATGGTTTGCGCGGCATAGTGGTACGTGAATGCGTAGGCGACCGACACCAGGCGCCCCACGAGGCAAATCTGTTCGATATCGACAACAAATATGGTGACGTTGTCACTAGAGCCGAAGCCATTGATTACTTGCACCGATAGATCGAGTGACCCCAAGCGTAACAGCCGTCCAAAAAGAGACGGGTTCCGATAATAGACAGGGCCGCTAGAGCCTCGACTTCCTGACTACCGATTCAAACATATGCCATTGCGCGCCGCTGCTGCGGCAGAATCAGGAGTAGCATCATGTCACTCAGCAATACACAAGCCCCCGGTGCGATAGACCTCAGTCATTCGGACACCTATCGCAAGATCGTCTGGCGCATCATCCCGTTCCTGTGCTTCTGCTACTTAGCGTCCTATTTGGACCGTATAAACGTCGGCTTCGCGAAATTACAGATGCTTGACTCGCTCCACATGAGTGAAACCGTCTTCGGTCTGGGAGCAGGGCTGTTTTTCGTCGGTTACATCCTGTTTGAAGTACCCAGCAACCTGGTCCTGGAAAAAGTGGGCGCGCGTCTATGGATTGCGCGGATCATGATCAGTTGGGGGTTGCTCTCCGGCCTGACGATGTTTGTCTCCAACGAGTGGCAGTTCTACACCCTGCGGTTTCTGCTCGGGGCTGCCGAAGCCGGCTTTCTGCCGGGCGTGCTGTATTACCTGAGCCAGTGGTTCCCGTCATATCGGCGCAGCCGCATCATTGCCCTGTTCATGATCGGTTTGCCTTTGTCGACTCTGGTCGGCAGCCCGCTGTCAGGCTGGATCATGGGCAACTTCAACAACGTCGGCGGCTTCGCTGGCTGGCAGTGGCTGTTCTTCATTGAAGCGATTCCCACAGTCGTATTGGGCTTTTTGTGCTTCTTCGTCCTGCCCAACAACATTCGCGAGGCCAAGTGGCTCAGCGAGACTGAAAAGACCGAGCTCGAAGGCGTGTTGCGTCTGGACAACAGTGAGAACAAAGGCGGGCATTCGTTTCGCGAAGGTTTCTTCAACCTTAAAGTCTGGATGCTCGGCGGTATCGACTTCTCGATCCTATTAAGTGCCTATGCCATGGGCTTCTGGATGCCGAGTTTCATAAAGACCGCGGGTGTCACCAACCCTAGCCAGATAGGTTTGTTGGTTGCCATCCCAAGTCTTGCGGGGCTGATCGGTATGCTCGCCATCGGCGCAAGCTCCGATAAGCATCGCGAGCGTCGCTGGCACATCATCGTTCCATTCATAATTGGCGCTGCGGCGATGTTCCTGAGCACTTTTTTCACTCAGAACGTCGCTGTTACGGTGCTGCTGTTTTCCGTTGCCTCGCTGACGATCATTGGCGCAGTACCTGTGTTCTTCAGCCTGCCGGCTACCTTTCTCAAGGGAACCGCAGCGGCTACCGGCTTTGCTTTGGCTTGTTCAGTGGCCAACATCGCTGGGCTGGTCAGCAATTCGCTGATGGGCGTGGTCATGGATCATTTTCATAGCCCGCAGATCGCTATGTGCATCTTTGCCGGATGCCTGTTGCTTAGCTCTTTGCTGGTGATCGCGCTGCCAGCGAAAGTGGTGAACCGCTAAAAGCCTTTGTTCCGGACGTGCTGTTGATCGCGCGGGCTTTGGTGCCAGGATTTCAAGCTCGGCTTCGATCCTACTTCATCATTCGTCCAGCCATCTGCGCAGATTCCTGAGAAACCAGAATTTGGACGAGAAGGTATTTTTCGATTTATTTCTTAAATATGAAAAAATACTTTCACGTTCTCTTGTAAGGAGTCGGTTTCAGGGAGCAGCAGCGAATGGCGCCAGCATTTGCGCTGGCCCCCTAAGCCTTACTCGAGAAAACAACGATCGAAAAGGTAAACGCTGGCCGGCTTGAGGTTTTCCACCGTGCGTTGCGGGCGGCCGCCGTCGCCGCTTTTCTTGCGGCCGGTTTCCTGCAAATAACCCGCCTCGGTCATCTTCAGCAAACGCTGGCGCATGCTGGTCTTGAGCACCGGGCGGTCGAGCACCACGGAGAAAATGCTCACCGCTTCCGGCGCGCTGAATTCCGGGCCCAGGAACATCAGCGGCAGGCTGCTGTAGAGGGCTTTGGACAACAACCGCTCCTGGACCGCCGCCACCAGGCTGTTGTGGTCGAAAGGGAGTTTGATCGAGGCGTCGGCGACATCCTTGAGGGGGAAAAACCCCTGGTGTTCGGCGAGCTGGACCGCCTCGCTGACAATCGCCAGGTAGAACGTCGAGGATGACCAGCAGCGCGGATCGCGGAACGCGTCGCCGACGGTGCCGACCTGTTCGATCCAGGCCAGCGGCATGCCCACTTTGCTTGAGCTACGCAGGCGCTCCACGGCGTCGTTCAGCGTGAGATCTTCGACACCGCCATTGACCACGATCCCGGGCAGCGCCCAATGGCCGGCGAACGGCTCGGTTTCCCGTCGGTTCAGGAGGATTTCCAGCGCCTGGGTCTCCCGGCAGAAGCGCAGCACACAGAGGTCGATGGTGTGCAGGTAACCGCGGGTGGGGGCTGTGCTAGTGGGCATGTCGATTTCCATGGGTAGCGTAAAGGTCATAGTTTAACGGGTTCATGCCGGGCGCCATCCAGTCGCTGGGAAGCGGCTCGCCCAAGGCCAGTCGTTCGCGAACCACCGTGCTGCGCACGTGGATCTTTTCCTCCACGCGAAGGATGGAAAAACGCTCCAGCAGTTCCTGCCCGCGATAGAAGGTCGGTAGCTGATCCGCGACATCCTGGCCCACCACCAACGCGATCCGCTTGCCGTCCAGGGCCAGGCTGTCGGCGAGATGAGCGAGGAGGGTGTAGCTGTAGATCGCGCCTTCAACGCCGCGGGCCACGACCTGTTCCACCCGGCTTGCACGCACTTCGGCGCGGCACAGCGGCTGAACGTTCTCGACGATCGCTTCTAGCCAGTTCAGGCGCACTTCATAGTCGACCATTTGCTTGCCGCAGGGATGCCGCAAGCTTGGGACCACCAGCACGCGCCTGGCCTGGCATGAGGCCTCGATCATCACCTGGGCATGACCGGCGTGAGGTGGATTGAAGGCGCCGCCATAAAGGGCTATCTCGAACATGGCTCATTCTCTGTTAGTACATGACATGTACTCTATCAGTAAAATCTTTTCTGTGGAAACCTGCTTTCTGTCGCGCTATTTGGATTGGATAGAAAGAACGCATCAAAAATATTTTCTACGAATGCTTGTTATGAAAGTACACCTTGTGTACTCTCGTGACCATGAAAGAGGAGAAAACCAGCATGAACAGCCTGACCCGGAAAACCGCTTCCTTCGATGTCGATGCGCAAAAGAGCTTCACGCCGCTATGCCCCGATGAGCTGCCGGTGCCGGGGGGTGACCAGATTGCCGGTGAGCTGAACTTCATCGCGTCCCTGGCCAGCCTCCGTATCGGCAGCAAGGACGCTCATTCGCCCCTGGCCCCATGGGTGGTCGCCGATCACGCACAGATGTTCGTGCCCACCGGGCTCGAGCACGCCGACATCACCTGGGTCAGCCACTGCGTTCCTGGTACCGAAGGTTTCGCCCTGCTGGATCAACTGCCGACCCCCTACGACTACGACTATTTCGTCTGGAAGGGTGTCGAGCCGGATTTGCACCCGTACGGCGCCTGCTACCACGACCTGCACGGCAAGCTGTCCACCGGGGTGATCGAATACCTGAGGGGCCTGGGGGTCGAGCAGGTCATTGTCGGCGGGCTGGCGCTGGATTTCTGCGTCAAGACCACCGCTCTGCAACTGGCCGCCGCCGGCTTCAAGGTGATCATTCACCTCCCGGCTTGCCGGGCCATCAGTGAGGAGGGGGCCGTTCAGGCCATCCAAGACATGCAGCAAGCGGGGATCTCGGTTGCCGCGACCCGCGAAGAAACCATCCGCCTGGCAAACGCATAAGGAAAAGACATGGACAGTGCATTCGATTCAAGCAGCGGCACCATCCAGAGTCTTCTGGATACCGACTACTACACCTTCACCATGATGCAGGCGGTTTTGCACCAGCACCCGAATGTCGAGGTGGAATACCAGTTCATCGTGCGTTCCAAGGAGCGGCTCGGTCACCTGATTCCGGACATTCGTGTCGAGCTGGAAAAGCTCGCCGGGTTGCAGTTGCGCGAAGGAGAGCAGCGGTTTCTGTTCAACAAGCGTTTCCGTGAGTACCTGACCCCGGACTTCGAACAGTTTCTCGGCCTGTTTCGCTTCAATTTGCGCTACATCCACGTTTCGGAAGTCGATGGCCAACTGCACATCCGCGTCCGTGGGCCGATGCTGCACTGCATCATGTTCGAGCAACCGGTATTGGCGATGGTCAGCGAATTGCGCAACCGCGAGAAATACCCCGAGGTCGAGTTGGCCGACGTCACCCGCAAGCTGTACCAGAAGTTCGAATGGCTGGAGAAAAATGCCAGTCGTGAAGAACTCACCGAGTTTCGCGTTTCAGACTTCTCCACCCGGCGGCGGCTGTCGTTCAGGGCCCAGCGTGAAGTGGTGAATGTGATGCGCAGCGATTTTCCTGGGGTCTTTGTCGGCACCAGTAACGCTCACCTGGCGTACGAGTTCGATCTGCCCCTGATTGGCACAATGGCCCACCAGTGGCTGATGGTGCACCAGCAACTCGGGCGCTTGCGCGAGAGCCAGAACGCGGCGTTGGAAAACTGGGTACACGAGTACCGCGGCCGGCTTGGTATCGCCCTGACGGACTGCATCAGCACCGACTTTTTCCTCAAGGATTTCGACCTGTACTTCGCCAAGCTCTATGACGGCCTGCGCCAGGACTCCGGTGACCCGATCGTCTGGGCCGACAAGGTGCTGGGGCGCTACCAGGAACTCGGTGTCGACCCTCGCACCAAGGACCTGATGTTCTCCGATGGCCTCAACTTCGAAAAGTGCCTGCCGATCCTGCGGCATGTTCGTGGCAAGGCCAAATTCGGGTTTGGCATGGGCACCAGCCTGGCTTGCGATGTCGACGGTGTCGAACCGCTGAGCATCGTCATGAAACTGGTGCGGGTCCATGGCGAGCCGGTGGTGAAGTTCTCCGACGATCCGATCAAGAACGTCTGCGAGGATGCCTCGTTTCTGCGGTACGCCGCCCAAGTGTTCAACGTCACCCTGATCAATCCACAGTTGGGAGCTTGATATGACTTCGTTTCAGCAAGAGAGCATTGCCCGGGAACTGGGCATCGACCGCCAACTCACTCGGGGCGGCGAAGCAACCGAGATTGCCCGCCGCGTCGAGTTCATAAAGCAGATCTTGCGCGAGTCGGGTTGCCAGTCCCTGGTCCTGGGGATCAGTGGCGGCGTCGACTCCCTCACTGCCGGCCGCCTCTGCCAGTTGGCGGTGGAGCAACTGCGGGGTGAAGACTACGCGGCGCGGTTTATCGCCGTCCGGCTGCCGTACAAGGCCCAGGCCGATGAGCAGGACGCCCAGGCTTCCCTGGACTTCATCCGGCCGGACGTGATCACCACCAGCAACATCGCCGCGTGCGTCGATGGGCTGATGGGCAGTATCGCCATCGATGGCTTGCAGCCTTCGGCCGAACTCACCGACTTTGCCAAAGGCAACGCCAAGGCCCGGGCACGGATGCTGGCGCAATACGCCATTGCCAATCTGAGCAACGGGTTGGTGGTGGGCACCGATCATGGGGCAGAGGCGGTGATGGGATTTTTCACCAAGTTCGGCGACGGCGCGTGCGACCTGGCACCGTTGTCCGGGCTAACGAAGACCCAGGTGAGGTTGTTGGCCGACGCGATGGGTGCCCCCGCGCACCTGGTGCGCAAGGCGCCGACCGCGGACCTGGAAGACCTGGCGCCCGGCAAGTTGGATGAAGTGGCGTATGGCTGCAGCTACGAGGAAATCGATGCGTACCTGATGGGCGAAGAGGTGTCGCCCCAGGCGCGCCAGATCATTGAACGCGCCTACCTCAAGACAGCCCACAAGCGCGCATTGCCACGCGTCCCTGCATCGTTGTAATAGGGTTCTAATGGGACCTTTGGCTTTGAACGGAGTGGGTAAATGACACAGGCAATCAGCATCAAGGATCGCGTACGCATCAAGCACGTCGAAGTCCTCTCGGACGATTGGTACGTGCTGCGCAAGACCACCTATGACTACCTCGGCCGCAACGGCCAATGGCGCGAACTGACGCGCGAGACCTATGACCGGGGCAACGGCGCCACCATCCTGCTGTACAGCAAGGCCAAGCAAACGGTGGTGTTGACCCGGCAGTTCCGCTTCCCGGCCTTCGTCAACGGGCACGATGACCTGTTGATAGAAACCTGCGCCGGCCTGTTGGACAACGACGACCCGCACACCTGCATCCGCAAGGAAACCCAGGAGGAAACCGGCTACATCGTCCAGGACGTGCGCAAGGTGTTCGACGCCTTCATGAGCCCGGGCTCGGTGACTGAGCGGGTGCATTTTTTCGTCGGCGAATATTTCGACGAAGACAAGCAGCACGAAGGCGGTGGCCTTGAAGCCGAGGGCGAAGAGATCGAAGTGCTGGAACTGTCCCTCGACCAGGCCCTGGGCATGATCGAGAGCGGAGAGATCTGCGACGGCAAGACCATCATGTTGTTGCAGTACGCCAAGCTGCATCGCTTGCTGGATTAGCCCAGGCTTGCTGTGGGCGGACCGCACCGCTGCCGAATCTTTCGCGATAGGCGGTGGGCGGCAAACCGACAGCGTTCCGGAACGCCGCCCGGAAACTCTCCACCGACCGATAGCCGCAGGCCTGGGCGATGCCGGCCATGCTCTGGTCGGTGCTTTCCAGCAGCTCCCGTGCCCGGTTCAAGCGCTCTTGCTGCAGCCAAGTCTTGGGCGGCAGGCCGGTGGTTTCGACGAAGCGCCGCAGGAAGGTGCGCTCGCTCATGGCGACGCGCGCGGCCATGTCGCCGACGCTCAGGGGCTGATCCAGATGCTCGCGAAGCCACTGCAGGATGCGGGTCAGTTCGTTGCGTGGCGACTTGCTCACGGGAGCGATGATGAACTGGGCCTGGCCCCCGGTCCGTTGCGGCGCCATGACCAGGCGACGGGCCACGGAGTTGGCGATATGCGTGCCGAAGTCCCGGGCAATCAGGTGCAGGCAGGCGTCGATGCCCGCTGCGCTGCCGGCTGAGGTGATCAATGGCCCGGAATCGACATACAACACGTTCGGGTCGACCTTGATCAGCGGGAATCGCTCGGCCAGTTCTGCGCAGAATTGCCAATGGGTGGTCGCGCTCTTGCCGTCGAGCAGCCCGGTGGCGGCCAGGGCAAATACCCCCGAGCAGATCGACAGCAGGCGTGCGCCGCGGGCGTGGGCGCGGCGCAGTGCTTGTAACAGCGCTTCAGGGGGGGCTGCATGGTGGTTGCGCCAGCCGGGGATGATGATGGTTCGCGCGCTGTCCAGTGCTTCGATCCCCGCGTCGACGGCGATCCGAAGGCCGCCCAGCGCATGCATCGGTCCTGGATCGACGGCGACGATTTGATGGTCATACCACGCTACATTCAGCTCCGGACGAGGCAGGCCGAAGATCTCCAGGGCGATGCCAAACTCGAATACGCACAGGCCTTCATAAACGAGGATCGCCACGGTTCCGGGGTGAGCGTGCATTTGGCGTGATTCCACCGTTTGTTGTCTTGCGCTGCACTG
This sequence comes from Pseudomonas sp. NFACC56-3, assembly GCF_900100025.1. Classification (NCBI taxonomy): domain Bacteria; kingdom Pseudomonadati; phylum Pseudomonadota; class Gammaproteobacteria; order Pseudomonadales; family Pseudomonadaceae; genus Pseudomonas; species Pseudomonas sp. NFACC56-3. Next base: position 39,778 of record NZ_FMTK01000017.1, read on the forward strand.
TAGCGGACGGGCCCGTCTCCCTACAATCGATCGCAGGCAATCAGGAAAACCAAGACGGTTAAGCCTTTGCAAAGGTGGATAAGGGACGTGAAATGAAGAAAGTCGCCGTGGTGGGCTGCACCGGTGCAGTGGGCATGACCATGCTGCAATTGCTTGAAAATACCGATTACAAAGTGGTCTGCATGGCCTCTGGCCGTTCGGCGGGCAAGCGCTTGAAGGTGGGTCGGGTCGAGCACCTGATCGAAGCCTTTTCGGTCGAGGGTTGCGCCTCGTGCGATATCGTCTTCCTGTGTGTCTCCGGGGCCTTCGCCCTGGAGTATGGCGAGCGTCTGGCTGAAAACGCCTACGTCATCGATAACTCCTCGGCCTTCCGTTATCACCCGGCGATTCCGCTCCTGGTGCCGCCCATCAACGGTCAGCGTTACAAGGACGAAAAACTGATCGCCAACCCCAATTGCTCCTCGGCCATTGCGCTGATGGTGCTGGGGCCGCTGCATCAGGCCTTCGGGTTGGAGAGCGCGATCATTTCCACTTATCAGGCGGCCAGCGGTGCGGGGCAGCCGGCGATGCTGGAGCTGCGAGAGAAGGCCAAGTCCTTCAGTGATTATGGCGACCGCGATGACAGCGAGCACTTCGCCCATAACCTGGCCTTCAACGTGATTCCCCAGGTCGACTCGTTCGAAGCCAATGGCTACACCCGTGAAGAAATGAAAGTGGTCTGGGAATTGCGCAAGGTGCTCGATGAACCGACGTTGGCGATCAGTACGACCGCGGTCCGGGTGCCGACCCTGCGCTCCCATGCCGAGAGCCTGAGCCTGCGGTTCAAAAAGCCCATCCAGTCATTGGCGCAGGTGCGTGAATTGTTGCGTGCGGCACCGGGGGTTGAAGTGGTGGATGAGCCCGAGTTCGGCGCTTATCCGATGCCCATGACGTCCACCTACAAGCATGCGGTGGAAGTCGGGCGGATTCGCTACAACCTGATCTACGGCGAGCACGGGCTGGACCTGTTCATCAGCGGCGATCAGTTACTGCGGGGGGCGGCATTGAACGCATTCGAAATCATGCAATTGATCAAGTCTTGATCAAGCCCGGGCTCGAACATTTGGAACGCGCAGCCATGGTTGCGCGTTTTTTCAACTGGATTGGGCCTCGCGGTCTTCCTGCATATCGTCCAGGTATTGTGGCTGGTCCGTCTGGTCCGGCAGTTCGGTCACGACGCTGAAGTCGCTGATCTCGATGGCGCCGACGCCATGACCGAGCAGATGGAAGGAGAACGCCTTGCGCTGCTGTGGGTTGTCGAAACTGATGTTCATCACCAACGGCTGGTCGGGTGTCACCGCCACCTCGGTCGGCAGGTCCATTGGCACATCCTGCTCGAACTCCTTGGCCTTGAGGGAAATGTAGGCGGCATGGTCTGCTTCCACCGCGCGGATGGTCAGGCTGACGCGGGTCTGTGAACCCTTGGGCATTTCCAGGTATTGGGCGCCGATCAGGTTGTCGGTCCAGTCATTGGTGACCTGGGCCGGTAGCGGGATTTTATCGGCGCTGCCGAACTGATAGTGCTGGTTCAGGGGCGTGCGCAACAGGGTCTGGTCCAGGGCCGTGGCCCGGGCGCTGATCAATCGGGCGCGCTGGCCGCTGTATTGCCCGCCATAGGTGGCGCGGTCGGCGATGAAACCTTCGCTGCTGTAGTAACGGCAATGCTGGAGGAAATCGCATTCGGTAAACGTGCCCTTGCCGTCGTGGTAGCGCAACTTGCCATTGGTGAACGACATGATTTCCCGGCCCGTCGGGTAGTCCCTGAACATCGAGCGTCCGGATATCGATGTGGGCACCGTGAAGCCGAAGTAGTCGAGGATCGAGGCGGTGAGGTCCACATGCCCGTAGGTGCCTGACTTGATCCGGGGCAACGGTTCCGGCGCCAGCGTCAGGTTGAACCCCCAGGACGAGGCCAGCCGCACATCGTCGATGCCATGGGATTCGTCCGAGGTGATAACCACCAGGGTGTTGTCGAGGATGCCCTGGCGCTCAAGGCCTGACAGGAAGTTGTCCAGCGCATCGTCCAGGTAACCCACCGCCGCCTGCTTGGCGGTGTCGTAGCGTTGCAGATAGTCATCCGGTGCCGAGTAGGGTTGGTGGGTGCCCACGGTCAGCAGGGTCAGCATCCACGGTTTGTCCGCCTGCTGCAGTTGCCCGACGTAGTCCAGCGCCCCTTCGAAGAACGTCTTGTCGTCCTTGCCCCAGGGAAACTCCAGGTAGGCAGGCCGGGTGAACCACTCCATGCCCAGGGTCGTGTCAAAGCCGATGTGCGGCATGATCCGGTCCTTGGCCATGAACCGCAGGCCCGCGCCCTGGAGGAAATGCGTGGAAAAGCCGTTCTGGCGCAACTGGGCCGGCAGGCAAGCCTGGTTGCGCTGGGTCTGGTTGAGCATTTCGACGCCTTTGGGTGTGCCGTCGTCGAGCTTGTCGTAGTCGCCACACAGCATCGCGTACAAGCCACGAATGGTCTGGTGGCTGTGCAGGACGTAATCGGGAGTGTTCATGCCACGCTCGGCCCAGGCGCTGAGGTTGGGCATCAGGTTTTCCTGGTAGCGGCTGTTCAGGGCCTGGCGGTTGGCACTCACGTAGGCGCCGGGAATCCCCTCCAGGGCGATGACCAGAACGTTGCGCGCACGCCCCGGTTCGGCCAGCAGCCTGTTGCCATCGAGGTCCAGGCGGGTCAGCCCTGCCATGGGCGGGGCGGGGTCCACGGCATCGCCGTCGAGCCATTGCCGGGCTTGGTCCTGCCCGGCGGCGATACCTGCGGTGACGAGTTGGTGAGGCAGGTTGAACACGTTCCATTGGTCCGCTTCACTGGGACGCCAGGCTTGCAGCGCGCCATGGCTCAGCAGGAGCAACACGGGCACGGCCCAGGCGTGACGAGGCAAGCGTGGTGCCGGGTGTGGGCGACTGGTCCATTGGGCCATCAGCCAGAGCGCCAGCGCGGCCAACTGGACCGCGGCCAGCCACGGATGGGCGAAGCCGCCGCTGGTGGAGTTTTCAACGAACTGCGGGTCGGTCAGGTAATGAATGTCCGAAGGATTGGGCATCCGCCCCACCGCACTGACCAATTCGATGCTGGCCAGCGTCAATGTGCTCCAGGCCAGCAATACCGGCAGTACCAGCCACCAGGGGCGACGGTAAAGCAACGCGATCAGTAACCCACCGACGCCCAGGTCCGACAGATAGCCCAGCGGGTCGGACCAGCCCAGGGCGAGACGCAGGCCCATGGGAACGAGTAATACGCAGCCGATCAGGGTGATGAGGGCGGCGCGGGGGTGGGTTGAAGCGCGATAAATGATATTCACGAGAAACGGGCCTTTCAGTTGAAGCCAATCCATTGAACGACACACCTACCCTGTGGGAGCGAGCTTGCTCGCGATAGCGGTGTGTCAGTCCATATGGCGTGTGACTGACTGACGCCATCGCGAGCAAGCTCGCTCCCACAGAAGGTTCTTCCTTCGGTCATGAAACTGTCATGAGCAGGGATGGTACCAAGGGCTATCGCCGCGGGTCGGGCCAATGTCCCGGTGTCCGGCTGCGCTAGGCTGTGGTTCACTGGCGCAGGCCTCTACAATGGCGGCGCAGCGCTGCTTTTGAGGTGCGCGGAAAAACTTGTATCAGGATTTCTCATCGGGGGATGGATGGACAGGTTCCAGGAAATGCAGGTTTTTCTCGCCGTGGCCCAGGAGTCGGGGTTTTCGGCGGCGGCGCGGCGCCTGGGCCTGTCGGCGGCCAGCGTCACGCGGGCGGTGGCAGGGTTGGAACAACGCATCGGCACGCCATTGCTGGTACGCACCACCCGCAATGTGTACCTGAGCGAAGCCGGTCAGCGCTTTCTCGATGACTGTCGGCGGATCCTGAGCGATTTGCAGGAAGCCGAGGATTCAGCGGCTGGCAGCCACGTCCAGCCCCGGGGGCAATTGACGATCACCGCGCCGGTGCTGTTCGGTCAGTCGTTCGTGACGCCGCTGCTGGTGGATTACCTGCATCGGTTCCCCGAGGTCAGCATCAACGCTTTGTTGTTGGACCGCACGGTCAGCCTGGTGGAGGAGGGCATCGACGTTGCCCTGCGCATTGGCGAGCTGCCGGACAGCAACCTGCACGCGGTACGGGTCGGCGAAGTACGACGAGTGGTGTGCGGCTCCCCGGACTTCTTCGCACGCCACGGGCGGCCCCGGCATCCGGATGACCTGGAGCGAATGCCCGTGGTCGCGTCGTCGGCCATTGGCCAGGTCAAAAGCTGGACCTTCATCGACTCAGGCCAAGCGTTGGCCGTCCGGCCCGTGCCTCGGCTGGTGGTGACCGCCAACCAGGCGGCGATCACCGCCGCTTGCCAGGGGTTGGGAATGACGCGAGTCCTGTCTTACCAAGTGGCGGGCAACGTGGCCGCCGGCGAACTGGAAATCGTCCTGGCCGATTTCGAATTGCCGCCTCTGCCGATCCATGTGGTGTACCAGGGCGGACGCAATGCGCCAGCGCGGGTCCGCAGTTTTGTCGATTTTGTCGTCAGTGCATTGCGCGAACATCCGGCCTTGAGCGGCTGAAGCATTGTTTCTCTGGTTGAAATAATGGATTGCATTTCTGGGTGATTCTCTTGTTTTGGTCCGGAGCGGAAGATGACTCCATCGACGCCGTTGTGCTGATGGCGTCACTTCCTGCGGAGTCGACCATGAACCCTATCAAGCACTATCACTTCCCGCTGTCCGGCCATTCCCATCGCGTTCAATTGATGCTTTCGTTGCTCGGGCTACCGGTCGAAGAGGTCTTCGTCGACTTGGCCAAGGGCGCGCACAAACAGGCGGATTTCCTCGCGCTCAATGCGTTTGGCCAGGTACCGGTCATTGACGATGACGGCGTGGTGCTGGCGGACTCCAACGCGATCCTGGTGTACCTGGCACACAAATATGGCAAGGGCCGCTGGCTGCCCACCGATCCAGTCGGCGCCGCGCGGGTGCAGCGTTGGTTGTCGGCGGCGGCCGGGCCGATCCATGCGGGGCCGGCCACGGCGCGACTGATCACGGTGTTTGGCGCGGCCTACAACGCCGAGGACGTGATTGCCCGTTCCCACGCTGTGCTGAAAGTCATTGATCAGGAATTGAGCCGTCGTGATTTTCTGGCGGGTGATACGGCGACTGTCGCGGACATCGCCGGCTACAGCTACATCGCCCACGCACCGGAAGGCAATGTGTCGCTGCAGGACTATGCCCATGTGCGGGCCTGGCTGGCGCGGATCGAAGCCTTGCCCGGGTTCGTGGGCATGCCGCGTACGGTTGCCGGGTTGCAAAAGCACGCCTGAAACAGACCCGGTGGTGAGGGGGATCTTCACTGTCGGAGCAAGGCTTGCCCGCGATGAAGGCACTGCGGTCTTTCAGGGATCGAGGCGCCTGTTTCGCGAGCAAGCTTTGCTCCCACACGGCAGAGATTTCGTCGCTCTGTCGTGAGTGGGTATCAGGCGTAGGAAAGCGCCTTTTCCTCCAGCAGTTCCTCGTACAACTGCACCCACTTTTGGCCCATCTCTTCGGAGGTGAACAACTGGCGATAACGGGCTTCGGCCTTGATGCCCATTGCCTGGGCCTGAGCCGGGTTTTCCCACAGGGTGCGCATCGCCTCGCGGAAAGCCTCGGGGTTACTGGGTGGCACCACCAGGCCGGTTTCGCCGTGGATGTTGATGTAGCTGGTGCCGGTGCCGATTTCGCTGGAGATCATCGGCTTGCCGAACATCGCGCCTTCAAGCAGGGAGATGCCAAAGGCTTCGGAGCGCAGGTGCGAAGGGAACACGATGGCATAACTCAGTTCCAGCAATGCAACCTTGTCTTCGTCCCCCAGACGCCCGAGGAAGTGCAGGTTGCGCAGACCCAGTGCCGCGGCCTGGGCATGCAGTTGTTTTTCCAGCGGGCCGGCGCCCACGATGACCACTGGGTAATCCACGCTTTTGAGGGCGTCGAGCAGGATGTGCAGGCCTTTGTAATAACGCATCACCCCCACGAACAAAAAGAAGCGCTCGCCCAGTTTTGCCTTCCACTGCGCCATGCGCTCGGCGTCAGGCTGTGGATAACTGGTCTTGTTCAGGCCGTAGGTGATGATCCGGGTCTTGGCGCTGTATTCATTGAGCACATCGCTGGTATGAACATAGTTCGGCGAGGCCGCGACGATACGATCGGCGCCGTCCAGGAAGCGTCGCATCAGCGGGCGATAGAGCTTGAGCAGGTGCCGTTGGCGAACGATGTCCGAATGGTAGGTCACGACGTAGGGTTTTTTCACGGCACTGCAAAAGTGCACCAGATCCATGAACGGCCAGGGGAAGTGGTAGTTGATCACGTCCGCTTCGGCGGCCAGCTCACGGAATTTCTTGAAAACGCTGTAGGAGAAGCCGGTGGACGCCAGTTGGAAGTCCATCCGGGCTTGGTGGACGACATGCTGTCGAAGCTGGATCGGTTCTGGTGATGGCTGCCCGCTCAGGGCCAACACGGTGTTATCGATACTCAGCCGATCAGTGCTGTCGCAGAGTTGAAAAATCACCTGTTCGATGCCGCCCATGGAGTCAGGTAAATAACTTTTGTAAAAGTGCAGGACTCGCATTCAACCTCCCAAGACCTGGCGATACGCGTGGGCAGTGACCTTTGCACAGCGTTCCCAGGAAAACAGCGCCGCTTGTTGCAATCCCGCCTCCCGGCACGCCTGCCAGTGCAGGCGATCCTCAATCAACCGCTCCATGGCGTCGCGCATGCCGTGCGGATCGTCGGGTTCGCAATAGATACCGGCCGGCCCGGCCACTTCCGGCATCGCCGAGCAGCGGGTGGTAATCACCGGCGTGCCACTGGCCATGGCTTCAAGCACCGGCAGGCCAAAGCCTTCGTAATACGACGGGAACACCAGTGCCCGTGCTCCCGCCAACAATTGGGCGACCTGTTCGTCAGGCAGGTAACCCGCCAGACAAACATGACCGCCAGCCAGGGCGCGTTTCAACTCATCATTGAGCTGCGCCTGTTGCCATCCGCTCATTCCTACAATGAACAAAGGAAAAGCCTGACGCAGGGATTCAGGGAGCCCGGCATGGGCGCGCAGGGCCAGCGACAGGTTCTTGCGTGGCTCCAGGGTGCCGACACAGAGAAAGTATCGGCCATGCTCCAGGCCATGGGCCTTGAGCACGGTGTCGATCGCTTCCGGTTCGCGCGGGTGGAAACGTGCCGCGACCCCCAGCGGCGCGACCCTCAGGCGCTCGGCGGGCAGGCCGAAATATTGCTGGGCTTCATCGGCGATGAACTGCGAGTCGGTCAGGATCAGCTGCGCCTGTTCCACCGCGCGGCTGAGTCGTCGCTCGATTTCCTTCAGGCGTGCCGGTGGTTGCGTCTCGGGGTAGCGCAGGTGCGTAAGGTCATGGAGGGTGATCACCGTCGGCCCTTCGAAGGCCAGCGGCCAAAGGCTGGGCTCATGATAAAGGTCGATAGCCTTTGAACGGCCCTGATCGAAGCGTTTCTGTTCCAGCCAGCGCCGCGCCTGATAGGCGCCCGGAACCCGTCGCAGCAATGGGCTCAGCCTTGAATAGCCAGGCTTGGCTGTTGGCGGCAATTGCGGGCTCCAGCCCCAACCGTGGAACAGTGACAACTGTACATCCGGCTCTTGGGCCAAGGCCGTCGCCAGTTCCGCTACGTAGTGGCCGATGCCGGTGCGTGGCGCCTGGAGAATGCGTGCGTTGAGGGCTATCCGCATGCTGTTTCCCGGTCGACGATGACTTTGTTAACGTGGCCCTCGATCCTTTCTACCAGTTGCGCACTGGCTTGGCGCCAGCTCAGCCATTGCCATTGATCCAGGTTGCGCCTGGCCGGGAATACCCCGGTGTGTTCCATGTCGATGACCAGGTTCGCCAGGCTTTGGGGATCGTCGAGATCGAAGTAGACCATGAAGTCACCGCCGATTTCCCGAAACACCGGGATGTCGCTGCCCATCGCCGGCAAGCCGCGTTGCATGGCCTCCACCAACGGCAGGCCGAAGCCCTCCACGTAGGACGGGAACACCAGCGCGGTGGAGTGCCGATAGGCATATTCCAGGCTTTGGTCCGCCAGGTTGTTGAACATGAACAGGCGGCTGCCGAGCTGTGGATGACGTTGGATACGTTCGATCAGGGCTTCGCATTTCCAGCCGATTTTCCCGACGATGCATAACCGTGCTTGTGAACCGGCGGCCCAGGCCCGCTCGAACGCATCGATCAGGTAGGCATGGTTTTTCCGCGGTTCGATGGTGCTGACCATCAGGAACACCGGCTCAGGGCGCTTGAACAGCCGCAGCAAGTTCGGGTCGACGGCGTCAGTGGTGTCGATCAGGTCCAGTTCGCTGCCCAAGTGGAAATAGTCGAACCAGCGCTCGCGCACCTGTTGCTCGCCAACACGCCGGACCATTTCCTGGCGAAGCTGGTCGCGGATGGTGGTGGAGATGGCGATGTAGCCGTCGGCGGTGCGGGCGATCCAGTCGAACCAATGGTTGAACACCTTGACCAGTCCGGCATCGCAGAATTGTGGATGGGTCAGGGGAATCAGGTCATAGATCACCGAGATGATTCCGACGCCATCACGCTTGAGCTGTTCGGCCAGGGGAAAGAAACCTGAGTGCCAGGAAGAGTCCAGCAACACCAGTTGATCGCCGGCTCGATGTGCCAGCGGTACGCTGCGCGCCGGGGCAGGCTTGCGTTTGAGCAGACGATCGAGGATTCGAATGGGGAGGCTCAGGCACCCCAGGGCGAACAGTCGGCAAGCAACGTACAAGAAGCGACGCGCCCAGATCGACTGGCTGAAGGGGCGCTGCTGTTCGAGGGACCGATGTCTGACCCAGAACAGGTTGGCGAACTGTAGCAGCCGTACTCGCAGGCCGGCCAGATCCAGTCCGTCCGTGGGCAGGGGAGCCAGGCTTATCACTTCATACAGCTTGCCCTGCAGCATCACCACGGGAATGCATTCGCGGTCCTGGTCTTTGGCCGGCAATTCGCGAATGACGTTGCGCACCACTCGCTGAATGCCGGAGTTGTCATGCGGGTGGTCGTATACGTAGGTGCAATCCACCAGCAAGCGGCTCATGGCAACTCCTTTTGCGGCAAAGCCTCGACGGCCGTCTGGCTCGAACGCTGGATACTGGTCCGGGCCTGGAGCCAGGAACAGCCGACGAAATCCTCCTGGCGATTATTGATGACGTGAAACACCAGCCCGTAGTCGCGCCATTCGAAATTACGGTCCAGGTGCGAGTCCAGTCGCGACAGGCTGAGCGCGACGGAGTAATTGCCCTTGCCCAGGCGCATGTCGAAACTGAAACGGAAGGTGATCTGTTCGCCGGCCTTGAGGTCGGTCACGGCTTTGTCCTGGCGATGGGTATTGATGCCGTACATGGGCTGGCCAAGGCGGTCCTTGATCAAAAAGCCCAGCACCAGCCGCTCGATGTCCTGGCGGATTTCAACCCGCACTTGCAACACCATCGGCTGGCCGATCTCGGCGACTTCCACCGACTGGCCCTGGCTGTTGAGCAATTGCACATCGACGATGCCGGCCTCGCCGGTGCCGGAAATCGTGCGTATCTGGCCGTTGGCGAGCATCTCCTGGCGAACCACCTGGCCCTCGCGCTGGGCCAGCATCGCGTTGTAGTAATCCATCACCTCTTCCGGCTTGCCGCGCATGGCCATGCGCCCGTGTTCGAGCAGGATGGCGGTGTCGCAGATCGACTGGATCGCCGAGCGATCGTGGGACACGATCAGCAGCGTGGTGCCGGCCTTGCGGAAGCTGCGGATGCGCTCGAAGCTCTTGTGTTGGAAGTAGGCATCGCCCACCGACAGCGCTTCGTCGACGATCAGGATGTCCGGGCGTCGGGCGGTGGCAACGCTGAACGCCAGGCGCATCTGCATGCCGCTGGAGTAGGTGCGTACCGGCTGGTCGATGGCCTCGCCGATTTCGGCGAACCCCTCGATTTCGGGCATCAACGCTTCGATTTCCTCCACGTGCATCCCCAGCAACTGACCGGCCATGAACGCATTCTGGCGGCCGGTGAAATCTGGATGAAAACCCATGCCCAATTCCAGCAACGCGGCGACGCGGCCTTGCAAGTGGATGTGGCCGCAGGTGGGTTGGGTGGTGCCGGTGATCATCTTGAGCAATGTGCTTTTGCCGGCACCGTTGACCCCGACGATGCCGACGGCTTCCCCGGGCTGGATCTCGAAGTCCACACCTTGCAGGATCCAGTGCAGTTGATGGCGCTGGCGAGAAAAGGGGACCAACCACTCGAACAGCCGGCTCCAGCGGTTTGGATACTGCTTGTAGGCCTTGCCCAGGCCGGTGACGCGCAAATGTCCCATCAGAGTTCATCCACCATTTCACCGCCGCGCCGGCGAAACATGCGCAGGCCCAAGGCACACAACAACAGGGCCACCACCAGCAACGGCACCAGCGAACTCCAGACCGGCCACTGGTTGTAAAGAAACAGGTTCTGGTAGCTCTGCATCAGGGCGGTCATGGGGTTGAAGGCGAGCAGTCGCTGGATCGATGGCGGCAGGATCGTCATCGGGTAAACGATCGGCGTGAGCCAGAACCAGAATTGCAGGCAAATGCCGAACAACTGCCCGACATCGCGGAAAAACACATTGAGGATCCCCAGCAGCATGCCCAGCCCGGCGGCGAACATCACTTGCAGGGCCAGCAGCGGCACCAGGGCCAGCAAGGTCATGCCTGGCCAGCGTCCGGTGATCAGCAGGAAACCGAGAAAGAGCCCGAGGATGATCGCGAAGTTGATCCCCGCGTTGAACAGCACGATCACCGGCAGGCAGATCCGGGGGAAGCTGATTTTTTTCAGCAGGTTGGCGTTTTCCAGGAACATGCCCTGGCTGCGGGTGGTGATTTCCGCGAACAACCCCCAGGTCAGCAGCCCGGCACAGAGGTAGACGCTGTAGGCCATGCCATCTTCAACCCCGGGCAGGCGGGCACGCATGATGTGGGAAAAAATCACCGTGTAGACGAGGATCATCGACAACGGGTTGAGCACCGTCCACAACGCGCCGAACAACGAGTTGCGATAGCGAGCCTGAAACTCGCGCTTGACGCTGCCCAGGACGAAGCCGCGGTAGCTCCACAGTGAGCGTTGCAAGGCCAGCAGCATCAGACGGCCCTGCCGTAGTGGTCTTCGAAGCGGACGATGTCGTCTTCCCCGAGGTATTCGCCGCTCTGGACCTCGATGATGACCAGGTCGATGACACCGGGGTTTTCCAGGCGATGCTTGTGGCCGGCGGGAATGAAGGTCGATTCGTTCTTGGCGACCAGGTGCGAGCCCGAGCCGTTATTGGTGACCTTGGCCATGCCTTCGACGACTACCCAATGTTCGTTGCGGTGATGGTGCATTTGCAGCGACAGCGATGCGCCAGGCTTGACCACGATGCGCTTGATCTTGAAACGTGGACCTTCTTCGAGGACGGTATAGCTGCCCCATGGACGGCTGACCGTGCGATGCAGGCGATAGGCTTCGTGGTCCTTGTCCTTGAGTTGCCGGGCGACGCGACGAACATCCTGGGCGCGGTCGGCATGGGCCACCAGCACGGCGTCGGCGGTGTCGATGATGATCAGGTTTTCCACGCCCAGGGCGGCCACCAGGCGGCTGTCGCTCTGGACGAAGGTGTTCTGGCTGTCGATGAACAGGGCTTCACCGGTGGCGCGGTTGTTTTGCCCGTCGGCGGGTACCAGGCTGGCGATGGCGCTCCAGGAACCGATGTCGCTCCAGTCGAAGGCGGCCGGGATCACCACGACATTGGCTGAGCGCTCCATCAGGGCGTAGTCGATGGAGATATCCGGCATTTCGGCGAAATGCGCCGGGGACAATTCCTGCTGCACACAACCTGAGGTTTCCACCGCCGTGCTGGCCGTGACACAAGCGCGCGCCTGTTCCAGCAACTCGGGGGCGTGGGCGTGCAGCTCCGCCAACAGGGTCTTGACCGAGAAGCAGAACATCCCCGAATTCCACAGGAAACGTCCACTTTCCAGGTACTGGGTGGCGGTCTGCAAGTCGGGCTTTTCGACAAAGCGCACGACCTTGGCCGCGCCCTTGGTATCCAGGGGCTGGCCCCGTTCGATGTAGCCGAAGCCGGTTTCCGGCGCCGAGGGCAGCACGCCGAAGGTCACCAGATGGCCGTTTTTGGCCAGCTCCACGGCGTGCTCAACGGATGCCTTGAAAGCCGCCTCGTCCTTGATCAAGTGATCGGCAGGCATGACCACCAGGATCGCCTCGTCGCCGTGCAAGGCCTGTACCGCGAGGGTGGCCGTGGCAATGGCCGGCGCGGTGTTGCGGCCCGTGGGTTCAAGTACGAAGTGACCGCGATAGCGCTCCAGGTGGGCGCTTTGATAATGATCGCGGCTCTGGAAGTAGTACTCGCGGTTGGTGACGGTAACGATATCGCCCCGGCCGTCGAACAACCCCGCCGCACGCCGATAGGTCTTGCTCAGCAGCGACTGGCCGTCGGGCAAGAGCATGAAGGGCTTGGGATGGCCCTCGCGGGACACCGGCCACAACCTCGTCCCGGCACCGCCGGAGAGAATCACGGGAATGAGCATGGCCTACTCCTTGGCGACGCGTTTCATGTCCGCATCCATCATCATGCGGATCAGGGTGTCCAGGTCGGTCCGAGGCTTCCAGCCCAGGACGCGTTGTGCCTTGGCCGGGTTGCCGAGCAACACCTCGACTTCGGCCGGGCGGAAAAACGCCGGGTCGATCTTGACGAAGTCACGGTAGTCCAGGCCCACGTGTTCGAAGGCAATCTTGCACATCTCGCGCACGGTGGTGGTGACGCCGGTGGCCACCACGTAATCGTCGGGGCTGTCCTGCTGCAACATGAGCCACATGGCCTCGACGTAGTCGCCGGCAAAGCCCCAGTCGCGCTTGGCGTCGATATTGCCCAGGCGCAATTCCTGCTGTCTGCCCTGCTTGATGCGCGCAGCGGCATCGGTGACCTTGCGAGTCACGAACTCGATGCCGCGCAGCGGTGATTCGTGGTTGAACAGGATGCCGCTGCTGGCATGCAGGCCGAAGCTTTCCCGATAGTTGACGGTGATCCAGTGGCCGTACAGTTTCGCCACGCCATAGGGGCTGCGTGGATAGAACGGGGTGTGCTCGTCCTGTTGCTCGGCCTGGATCAGGCCGAACATTTCGCTGGTGGAGGCCTGGTAGAAGCGGGTCTGCACACTGAACTGGCGAATGGCTTCGAGCAGGTGGGTAACCCCCAGCCCGTCGACGATGCCGGTGGTCACCGGCTGGTCCCAGGAGGCCGCGACGAAACTTTGCGCGGCCAGGTTATACACCTCGTCCGGCGCCGATTTGATCACCGCCCGTTGCACCGAGCAGGCATCGGCCATGTCACCGTCCAGGTAAACGATGTCCTGTTCGATGCCCATCTCTCGCAGCCGCCAGCGCGAGTCGCTGCTGCGTCGCGCCACCAGGCCGTGGACTTTGTAACCCTTGTCGAGCAGCAATTTGGCCAGATACGCGCCATCCTGGCCGGTGATCCCCGTGATCAATGCACTTTTCATTCTTGTCGTACCCGTATCTCCCAGTCGGACAGGATCGCCCGCAAGGATTGTTGTGTTGTTGTTTCGGGCGTCCATCCGGTGGCCTGTCGTAGCTTGGCTGGGCTACCACAGACGCGACGCTGTTCTGCGCGGCGAAGACGCGCAGGGTCCTGGATCAGTTGCACATCGACCTGGGCGAGATCGCCCAGTTGTTCGATCAGGCTGCGAATGCTTTGCTCGCGCCCCGAGCAGATGTTGTAGACCTGCCCCGGGGCGCCTTTTTCCAGCAGGGCCAGGTAGGCCGAAATCACATCGGCGACATCGAGGAAGTCGCGGGTCACGTCGATATCGCCCACTTGCAGCCGGGCCGGTTGCAGGCCCAGCTTGATCCGGCTGATCTGCCGGGCGGCGCTGGCAATGACGAAGCTGTCCTTCTGGCCGGCACCGATGTGATTGAACGGGCGGGCCACCAACACCGGCCAGCCTTCGCTCATGCCCCACTGCAGGCTCAGCAGTTCGGCCGACAGCTTGCTCACGGCATACGGGTTGCGCGGGGCGGGCGGTTGCAGTTCGGTAATTGGCAGCCGGTCTTCGCCGACCTGGCCATAGACATCACCGGAGCTGACATACAGGAATGTGCCGGTGAAACCCCGGGCCTTGAGGGCCTGGAGCAGGTTCAAGGTGCCCAGCAGGTTGATGTGCAGGGTGCGCGCCGGATCGCGAAAGGCTTCAGGCACAAAGGTTTGCCCGGCCAGGTGGATCACAGCGTCGGGAAGCTCGGGCCAAAGGCCCTCCAGGGTCTTGGCCTCCATCAGGTCGTAGCGTGCGGCGACAGGCATCACCTGCCACGCTGAATCATGACCGTTCAGTCGAGATTTGAGGTGACGTCCAACGAAACCGCTGAGGCCCGTAACGAACAGACGTTTTTTCAAGCTCCAGCCCCCTTGACGGTTGCTTCGTCTATTGCGGACTGAGTGGGAAATTTCCGTAAGATCGAGGAAAAGTCACTCAACGATCAGCCTTAGAGAAGCGTTTGTTGTAGTTGTTTGGTTGCCAATCTGTGCCAATTTCGCAGCAATTTCAACCGCGCAAATCGTGACTGACCAGTTCTCATATTTATAGCGGGTTTATTCTTGCCGGGCGGTTCACGAACCCTCGGCGGATGTGTTTAGAATGCCCCTCGTCACGCTGTCCCTGGTTTCGATCTTCGAGATGAACCCAGGGGCGGGACCATAAAAAAACAAGAACGAGACGGGTAGCGAGATGAACGATGCGTGGCGGCCCCCGGGCCGGCGCGATGCGTGACTCGACCGTCATGAAGTGGGGCCGCCGGGACGGCGGCGCCATGATGGGATGCCATGAATTTCATTCTTTACTCGGACGTAAACGATCACTCCATCAGCCAGAGCCTCGGCCGCCCTGAGTACAGCTATTACTTCGTGCTCAAGGCCTATCGTCCCGTGCTGGAAAGCCTGGGGCCGGTGCATGTGGTGTCGTCGGTCGCCGAGGTCGATCCGCTGTATCAAACCTTGCAGCAGGCCGGGCAGGACTGCTTGTTCCTTTCGTTTTCACCCCCGCACAAGACGCCGCTGGACCTGCTTTGCCCGATGGTCTGCGTGGTGGCCTGGGAGTTCGATTCGATCCCGGCCGAGCACTGGGACGACGACCTGCGGCATGACTGGAGTCGCACGCTGGCCCGTCATGGCCGGGTGATTACCCTGTCCAGCCATACGGCCGAGGCGATCCGCCGGACCTTGGGCGAGGATTTCCCGGTGCTGGTATTGCCCACGCCGCTGTGGGAGCGTTTCGCGGCGGTTCGTGAGCAATACCCGAGCCTGCCGATCAACCCGGGAACGACCTTGCAGATCAAGGGCTGCATCATCGACAGCCGGCCCCTAGGGCTGTCGGCCGATGGCTTGATCGCGCCGATCCTCGAAGAAGTGCCGGAACCAGAGCCGGAACCGGAACCGGAGCCGGAGCCGATCATGGAGCCACCCCCTCTGTCTTGGCGGCGGCGCGCATTCATTTCCCGCCATTACCTGCGCGAAGTCATCCGCGCCTTCACCGGCAAGCGCGAGCAGGGGCCCGTGTGGCTGTGCAAACACAACCTGCTGTGCTGGTATCGCGAGGCGGTCCGCGACCTGATACCCGTGCCGGTGCGCGTTGCCACCAGCAGGATCCTGAGGGGGCCGGCACCGCTGCCGGTGGCCGTCGAGCCCGTTCCAGAGCCTACCCCCGAACCGGCGGCACCGGCCCATCCCCAGGCCGTGCTGCCGGACACCCACCAAGTGGTGGAAACCGAAGTCAGCGGCGTGGTGTACGTCAGCGTGTTCAACCCCGATGACGGGCGCAAGAACTGGCATCAGTTGGTTACCGCATTCTGTTGGGCCCTGCGTGACGTGGAGGACGCCACGCTGGTGCTGAAGATGACCCAGAACGACTTGTCGACCTACTACGTCGAGCTGTTGACGCTGCTGTCCCAGCTGTCGCCGTTCAGTTGCCGGGTGGTGGTGATGCACGGTTATCTGGAGGACGAACAATTCGCCCGGCTGTATGGCGCCGCGAGTTTCTACGTCAATGCGTCCCGCTGCGAGGGCCTGTGCCTGCCGTTGATGGAGTTCATGTCCTGTGCACGCCCCGTCATCGCGCCGGACCACACGGCGATGCGCGATTACATCGACGCCGAGGTGGCTTTCATCGTCAAGTCCAGTCGCGAACCGACCATCTGGCCGGAAGACTCGCGCATTTTGTATCGCACCCTGCGCCATCGACCCGACTGGGGCTCATTGAAGCTCGCCTACCAGCAGAGCTACGCCATGGCCAAGCACCAGCCGCTGGCCTACCAGGCCATGGCCGTTGCCGCGAACGAGCGGATGCGCCGCTATTGCGCGTTCGCCCCGGTGCAGCAGCGCCTGGCGGATTTCCTGGCGGAGCCAGGCTGTGACGAAGGGCTGCCGCTGGCGGTCCAGGCAGGTACCGCCTCATGTTGATCATCATCTATTCGGAAACCAACCAGAGCAACATTCTGGAAAACCTCGGCAAGCCCGAGTACAGCTATTACTTCGTACTCAAGGAGTTTCGCCCGGTGCTGGAGCGGTTGGGGCGGGTGGTCGAAGTGACCCGGCCTGACGAAGAGGTCGATCAGCTGTACGCCGATTGCCTGGGGCGTGGCGAGGATTGCGTATTCCTGTCGTTTTCACCACCTCATCGCACCGCTGCCCACTACGCCTGCCCGACGATTCCGGTGTTCGCCTGGGAGTTCAGCACCATCCCTACCGAAAGCTGGCAGGGCGAGGCCCGGCACGACTGGCGCGTGGTCTTGGGCGCAACCGGCATGGCAATCACCCATTCCAGCTTCACCGTCAACACCGTTCGTGAGGTGATGGGCGCGGACTTTCCCATCGCCGCTGTCGCCGCGCCGGTATGGGACCGCTTTGCCGCCCGCGGCGCGGTGCTTGCCCAGCGGCCGACTGTGGATCACATGCGCCTGCAATTGCGTGGCCTGCTGATCGACAGTCGCACCACCGACCTGCGGCCTTATGGCCCACCGGTGCATCAGGCCGGCACGCCGCTGGTGCTGGACGGCCCGGCCGAGGACTGCGAGTTACTGCTGGATGGCGTGATCTATACCTCGGTGTTCAATCCCTACGACGGGCGCAAGAACTGGAAGGACATGATCAGCGCATTTTGCGCGACGTTTCGCGATGTTCCTGACGCCACCCTGGTGCTCAAGCTGACTCACCACGATGTCACCGCCGCGCTCACCGACATGCTCCACCACGTCTACAAAAACCAGTCGTACCGCTGCCGCATCGTGCTGATTCACGGTTACCTGGCGGACGCGGACTACGAACGGCTGGTGGAAGCCACCCGGTACGTGGTCAACAGTTCCTATGGCGAAGGGCAGTGCCTGCCGTTGATGGAGTTCATGTCCTGCGGCCGTCCGGCGATTGCGCCGTTGAACACGGCGATGGCCGACTACATCGATCACGACAATGCCTTCGTGGTGGATTCGACCGAGGAACTGACCGCCTGGCCCCACGACCCGCGTGCGGCTTACCGGACCCTGCGTTATGTCACCGATTGGGACTCGCTGTGCTCGGCCTACCGCGCCAGCTACGACGTGGCTAAAAATGACCCCGAGCGTTATCGCCGCATGTCGGCCCATGCCGTGCGCAGCCTGGAGAAATTCTGCAGCCAGGCCAACGCCGAGCAGCGTTTGCGGGCATTTTTCGAACAACTGTCCGAGCGTCGCCGGAACGCGGCGCAGCCATGATCCGGCGATGGTTGGCCGGGCGCAGGCCAGTGGCGCCTCCGCCAGTGCCACCGGTGGCCGTTTCGCCCCGGGATGCCGGCTTGTACGACGCGATGCTCGACGGCTGGTTTCGCAGTGAAACCGGCGAATTGCTCAAGGGCTTTGCCATCACGGCCGGCGATACCTTGCTGGATGTGGGCTGCGGCGAAGGTGTGGCGACGCTGTTTGCCATGCGTCAGGGCGCGTCCGTGATCTTTACCGACAGCGAACAGGACAAGGTGCGCGACCTGGCTCGCCAAGTCGAAGCCCAGGCTGCCGCGCCGTTCCTGGGGCTGGTCAGCAACAGCCTGCCGCTGCCCCTGGCCGATGGCTGTGCGAACAAGATCGTCTGCATGGAAGTGCTCGAGCATATCCATGAGCCCGAGCCGTTCATGGCCGAGCTGGTGCGCATGGGCCGCCCCGGGGCGCAGTATTTGCTCAGCGTGCCGGCCTCGGTGGGCGAGCATTTGCAGCAAGGCATCGCGCCGCCGGGCTATTTTCAAGCGCCCAACCATGTGCAGATTTTCAGTGCCGAACGATTCGCCGCGCTGGTGGAGGACGCCGGGCTGGTGATCGAGCATCGCCAGGCCAGCGGGTTTTTCTGGGTCATGGGCATGATTTTCTTCTGGGCCAGCGAACGAGCGGCTGGCCGGGACCTCGAGGGTGCCGTGCGAGACCGTATCCAGGCACCGTATCCGCCGTTGATGGAGCGTTGGGCGAGCCTCTGGCAGGACTTGCTGACGCAACCCGACGGCTTGGTGATCAAGCAGGTGCTGGACCGGTTCATGCCCAAGAGCCAGGTCATCATCGCGCGTAAACCCGATCCTTCTTCCGGGAGTACTTCATGAGCGGCAAGCGGATCCTGGACATCGAATTGCTGCGCGCCGTCGCGGTGATCGGCGTGCTGTTCCATCACCTGCAGGGCATGCCGTTTCCTGGCGGATGGCCGCGCCTGGCGGCCCTGGCCGACAGTTTCCAGCTGTGGTGGGGCGTGGACCTGTTTTTCGCGATATCCGGGTTCGTCATCGGGCGCAGCCTGATTCCGCAATTGCGTCGCTGCGACAGCCCCCGGCAATTCTGGGCCGTCACCCGGGAGTTCTGGATTCGCCGGGCGTTTCGCCTGTTGCCGTCGGCCTGGCTCTGGCTGCTGCTGGTGTTGTTCGCGGTGTTCTTCCTGAACCGTTCCGGCGCGTTCGGCAGCGTGCAGGCCAACCTGCAGGCGACCCTGGCCGGTTTCCTGCAATTCGCCAACCTGCGTTTTGCCGATGCGTTCATGCAGTATGAATACGGCGCGAGCTTCGTGTACTGGACGCTGTCGTTGGAAGAACAGTTCTATTTGATCCTGCCGCTGCTGGTGTTCGTCTCGCGTCGCTATTTGGTGTGGGTGTTGCTGGCGGTGGTGCTCGTGCAGTTTTTCACCTGGCGGGCGTTGTGGCTGTCGGTGATCCGTACCGATGCCTTGGCGCTGGGTGTGTTGTTGTCGATCTGGAGCCTGCGGCCCAGCTACTGGCGCTTCGAGCCCACGTGGTTGCTCCGCCCGCCCCTGGGTGTGCTGCTGGTACTGGGCCTTGGCGGCGTGATGGCCTGGATCGCGACCGAGCACTTCAATTTGGCATTCTACCGTCTCGGGGTCATTGCGGTGCTCAGCGCCGTGCTGGTCTGGGTGGCCTCTTACGATCGGGATTACTTGTTGCCCCGCGGTCGGCTGAAAACGGCGCTGACCTGGGTGGGCAGTCGTTCCTATGGGATCTACCTGATCCACATCCCGGTGTTTTTCCTGCTGCGCGAGTTGTGGTTTCGTTTCGCCCCCTTGGGCTCGCCGGACCCGGCAAGCCATCCCTGGCCGGCCCTGGCGTGTGCGTTGTTGCTGATCGGGCTGTTGAGCGAACTCAACTACCGTTGGGTCGAAATGCCCATGCGCAATCGTGGCGCCCGGTTGGTCGAACGCCTGTCCGCCGCCCGAACCGTCCTTCCTGTTTCTGGAGCCCCGTCATGCTGAGCCTTTTGAAGAAACTCACCACGGGCACGCCCGCGCCCGCCGAACCGGTGGCCGAGAAAGTCGACCCGTACATGCTCGGGCTGCACGATGCGATGCTCAGCGGCTGGTTCAACCAGCAAACCGGCGAACTGTTCACGGGTTTCCCCGTGACACCTGAGGACACGTTGCTGGACGTGGGGTGCGGCGACGGCGGCAACGTGCATTTTTGTGGGATGCGCGGGGCGAAGATCATCATCGCCGACATCGACGCGGCCAAGGTCGAAGCCACGCGCCAGCGCTTGAGCGACACCCCGGCGCGCGGCGTCGAGTGCCATGTGACCGACTGCAACCCGCTGCCCATTGCCGACGCCACGGCCACCCGGGTGGTGTCCACCGAAGTCATCGAGCACGTCGACGACCCGGCGCAGTTCCTCGCCGAACTGGTACGGGTCGGCCAGCCCGGCGCGCTGTACCTGCTGAGCGTGCCGCACCCCAGCTCCGAAGACCTGCAAAAAGACATCGCCGCGCCGGAGTACTTCCGCAAGCCCAATCACATTCGCATCATCAGTGAAGAGCAGTTCAAGGCGATGGTCAGCGAGGCCGGGCTGGAGGTGTTGAGCCACAGCCAATACGGGTTCTATTGGTCGATGTGGATGCTGTTGTTCTGGGAGGCCAAGGTCGACTTCAGCAACGCCGACCATCCGCTGCTCAATCACTGGGCCGACACCTGGCAAGCGGTGCTGAACTCACCGCGCGGGGCGCAGATCAAGCAGGCGCTGGACGCGGTGGTGGCCAAGAGTCAGGTGATTATTGCGCGTAAGCCTTGATGACGTGGGTAGGCCTCAACCCTGTGGGAGCGAGCTTGCTCGCGATAGCGTTGGTTCAGCCGCCTATAGATTGACTGACCCACCGCTATCGCGAGCAAGCTCGCTCCCACAATGACGCGCTCGGCGTTAATCTGCACATCTTTTGCGCGCGGTAAGGCTTCATGACTGTTTTTTTCCGGCTCTCCCTGGCCCTCGCCGTGTTGCTTTTGGCGGGCTGCGAACAACCGCCACTCCCAGCCCTGGATCAACAGTTGTATATCTGGCAGCGCCAATGGACAAAGGCTCATGAGCCGGCGCTGCGCCAAAGCCGGGGCGATTTTTCCACGCTGCGGGTGCTGGCGTTGCAGGCTTTTCCCGGGGCGGGCTGGCGCCGTGCGCGGATCGACCCGGGCCTGCTCAAGGCGGACGGCCGTCCGCTGATCGCCGTGATTCGCCTGGACGGCCAGCTCAAGGCCTTGGACCAGGACGAGGTCATTGCGCAAATCCAGCAAGTGCTGGGCGATTGGCAAGCCCAGGGCCTGACCCCGGTGGGCGTTGAGATCGACCACGATGCTGGCAATGCACGGCTGCCGGCCTATGGAAACTTCCTCGGCCAACTGCGACACAGCCTGCCGGCCAACCTGCGGCTCAGCATCACGGCACTGCCGGCCTGGCTCGACAGCCCCGCATTGCCGGGAGTGTTGGACGCGGTGGACAGCAGCGTGCTGCAGGTCCACGCGGTGAGCGATCCACGGCAAGGGCTGTTCGATCCGAAACAAGCCCGGCACTGGGCACAACGCTGGAGCGAGGTCACCACGCGGCCGTTTTATCTGGCCCTGCCAGCCTACGGCGTGGCGCTGTTGACCCAGGAGAGCGGCGTGCCGGTGGTGGAGAGCGAAGTGCCGATCGATCGCGGCGGCGAGCGTCGGGAGTTGCTGGCCGATCCGCAACAAGTGGCCGGGCTTGCGGCGGATTTGCGGGCTGATCCACCGAAACATCTCGCGGGGCTGATCTGGTTTCGTCTGCCGCTGGCCGGCGACCGGCGAGCGTGGAGCCTGACCACGCTCGGTGCCGTCGCCCGGGGCGATCACCTGGACAGTCGCCTGGCATTGCAGTGGGAGGAGCAGGGCGGTTTGTACGATATCCGCCTGGTCAACCAGGGCAATCTCGACCGCCCCTGGCCCCAGCGCCTGACATTGGCGGTCGGGGCGTGTGACGGCGTCGATGCCTTGGCCGGTTACACGTTGCAACAAACTCCCGGACTGCTTACCTTCACCCGCATTCAGGAAGGCCGCTTGGCGGCTGGTAGCCAACGAGCAATCGGTTGGGCGCACTGTACGAAAATCGACCAAGGAGGTTTCAATGTTTACCCGTAAGTGGCCTCGTCACCTGCTGTGCCTGAGCCTGTGCCTGCCGCTGGGCCCGGCGTTGGCCTGCGGGCCGGATTTCCCGATGCGCCTGCTGGATAACCGCGCCCAGACCCTGGCGGAGTTGCCCGAAGGCAGCTTTCGCTTCGAGGTCAGCCGCCTCGGCCAGGCGATTGCCGGGCTCAAGCCGGCCACCGAGGCGACGCGCAACCCGGACTACAACTATGACGACCTGCCTTCCTACGTTGAACAACGCAACCAGGCCGAGCAGATTGGCCTGACCCCGCCGCAACAAGCGGTGGTGGAGCGCCTCCGGGCGCTGACCGATATCGACCAGGTGGCGGCCGAGGCGGCCAACCTGCCCGATGAGCTGCGCCTGTATGCGCTCGGCGCGACGGCTTTTAACGTCGGTGAGCATCAGCGCGCCGTGGAAGCGTTCCAGCAATTGCTGGCGTTACCGGCCGACCAGCGACGGTTGCGCAGCACCTGGGCCGCGTATTCCCTTGGGCGGGCCTTGTTTGCCGTGAGCACCGAGGCGGGCAGCGGCGACCCTGTGGCCTTGCAGGATCAGGCGCGAGCGGCGTTTCGCCAGGCCCGGGAAATGAGCATCGCCGGCTTCAGCGATCCGCTGGAACTGGGCATCGCCAGTCTTGGCGAAGAAGCCCGGGTGGCCTACACCGCCGACGACTGGGAGAGCGCCATCGGCTTGTACGCGATCCAGAACCTGCAAGGGTCCCCGGTCGGTTACAGCTCGTTGCTGCAATTGGCACAAGGCCTGAGCGTCGAGTCGGATGAACGCTTGGGCGAGCTGCTCAAGACCAAAGCGGTGCAGCGACTGGTCACCGCCTACCTGCTCAGCCGCGTTGGCTGGTGGGACGGTGAAGAACCTTCGGGTGAGAAAAGGTTGGTCAAACTGTTGCAGACCAGCGCCCGGGACAACCTGGACGATGCTGACCGTTTGGCGGCGGTGAGTTACCAGCACGGCGATTACGCCAACGCCCAGGCGTTTGTGCAAAAGGCTCCCGACACAGGCCTGGCCTGGTGGGTGCGCGCCAAGCTGGCCTTGCGCGACGGCGACAAGGTGGCCGCGGCGGCGGCCTATGCCAAGGCTGCCCAGGCGTTTCCGAACGATGAATCCTGGGGCAGCCGGCGCACACCGGATTGGAATTATGAATCGGTGCAACCCAAGTGCCGGGTCGAAGGGGAAAGCGCGATCCTGGCCTTGCAGCGCGGTGATTACCTGCAAGCCTTCGATCAGCTCTATCGTGGCCAGAGCAACTATTGGTATGACGCTGCCGCCGTCGCCGAGCGGGTGCTCACAGTGGATGAGCTCAAGCAGTACGTCGACGCTCAAGTCCCGGCGCCACCGGCGTTGAGCCAAGAGGACCGGGACAACTACGTGCCGCTGCCGGTGGCCGCGAGCTTGCGCAATCTGTTGGGCAGGCGTTTGTTGAGGGAAGGGCGCTTCGATGAGGCGCCGGCTTATTTCGATAACCCGGACCTGCAGAACAAGGCCCGTGCCTATGGGCAGTTGCGCCAGGACGCCGAGTCCAAGTGGTGGCCAACCCGGCGGGCCGAGGCGTATTTCCAAGCGTCGTGGATGGCGCGCAAATGGGGTATGGAACTGCTCGGCTATGAGATGGCGCCGGATTACGCCAGCCTGGGCGGCAATTACAGCCTGGAACCGGTCGAGCTGAACGTCGGGCCACTGGTGGCCGAAGGTGAAGTGCAACGCCAGCAGGCCAGCGTCGCGCAGCCGGATGTGCGTTATCACTATCGGTTTGTTGCCACGGCGCTGGCGAGCCAGGCGGCGGATTACCTGCCCCATACCAGCCAGGCGTTTGCGGCGGTGCTGTGCAAGGCGGTGGGGTACAACTCCAGCCTTGAAGAGCAAAGCGCGTTGTACCAGCGCTATGTGAAGGAAGGCCCGTACGTGGATTGGGCTGGGGATTTTGGCCATCAATGCCAGGAACCGGACTTCGGCAAGGCGAACAAACGCTACGTGACCCAGGCCCTGGACCCGATCCGCTCGGCGCTGCGGCCTTACAAGGTTGGGCTGGAAGTGGGCGGGGTCGTGCTGGTGGTGGCGGTGGGATTGGGGTTGATCAGTCGTCGGCGGCGCAAGGCCCGGATATCAGCCTCCTGAGGTGAAGCACCCATTGTGGGCGCGAGCTTGCTCGCGATAGCGGCATTGCAGGCACTACAAGTGCCTATGGATGACCGCATCGCGAGCAAGCTCGCTCCCACAGGGCCGGGTGTTATCGCCCGTGGAGCGTTGTTCCTACATCTGCGTCGCCATCCCCTCCACATTCATGGCCGCCTGGCGCAACGCCTCCGAACGGGTAGGGTGCGGGTGGCAGGTCAGGGCGATGTCCTCGGCCGAGGCGCTGAACTCCATGGCCACGCAGTATTCCCCGATCATCTCACTGACGCTCGGGCCCACCAAGTGCACGCCAAGGATTTCATCGGTGCGCTCATCGGCCAGGACCTTGGCGAACCCTTCGGTCTCGTGGTTGATCTTGGCCCGACTGTTGGCCGTGAATGGAAACTTGCCGACTTTGTAGGCGCGGCCTTCGGCCTTGAGCTGTTCCTCGGTCTGGCCGACGCTGGCCAGTTCCGGACGGGTGTAGATGACGCTGGGGATCAGCGCATAGTTGACCTCGGCGGCCTTGCCGGCGATCTGTTCGATGCAGGCCATGGCTTCGTCTTCGGCCTTGTGGGCCAGCATCGGTCCGGCCGTTACGTCGCCGATCACCCAGACGCCGGGTGCTTCGGTGCGGTGATGCTGGTTGGCGAGCATGCCGCGTTTATCGGTGCTCAACCCGACGTTCTCCAACCCCAGCCCTTGTGTGTAGGGCCGCCGACCGATGGCGACCAGCACGTAATCGGCGTCCAGGGCCTGTGCTTCGCCGCCCGCCGCCGGTTCGACCTGCAATTGCACACCGCTGGCCGAGGTCGTGGCGCCGGTGACTTTCGAACTCAACTTGAACTGGATACCTTGTTTAGCCAAGGCCCGTTGCAAGGTCTTGCCGGCCTCGCCGTCCACGCCCGGGCAGATGCGATCGAGGTATTCCACCACGGTCACCTGGGCGCCCAGGCGCCGCCAGACCGAGCCCAGCTCGAGGCCGATGACGCCCGCGCCGATCACCACCAGATGCCGGGGCACCTCACCCAGGGACAAGGCGCCGGTGGAGTCGAGGATGCGCTGGTTGTCGATGGTCACGCCTGGCAGCGGCATGGGTTCCGAGCCGGTGGCGATGACGATGTCCTTGGCGGTGAGTTCGGTCTTGCTGCCATCGGCACCGGTGACGGTCACCTTGCCCGGCCCGTCGATGTGGCCCCAGCCTTTGATCCAGTCGACCTTGTTCTTGCGAAACAGAAACTCGATGCCCTTGGTCAGGCCCGTCACGCTTTCGTCTTTCTGCTTCATCATTTGCGCAAGATTGAGGGTAGGGCTGACTTCAATGCCCAAGTTGGCGAACTCCGTGCCCGTGGCCGCTTCGTACAGTTCCGAAGCGTGCAGCAAGGCCTTGGAGGGCATGCAGCCGACGTTCAGGCAGGTGCCGCCCAGGGTGGCTCGACCTTCGACACAGGCGGCCTTCAACCCTAACTGCCCGGCCCGAATCGCCGCGTTATACCCACCGGGTCCACCGCCCAGAATGACCACGTCATAGTTGCTCATCGCTGTTCTCCCGCTTGGCCTGATAAAAAATTATGGCCGTAATATGAGCGTTTCCAAAGATTCCGGTCAAGGCTTAAGTCAAGAGGTCGGCGTGGGCCTTGTCATGAAGAATTCAAAACGGAAATTTCACAGTAATCGTTATAAGGTAACGGCCTATAACGAAGCGGCGGTGGCGTCTGCCCACAGGCCCGGATTTTGATCGCCACGAAAGCTGGGGTGGTATGCAAGTCGATCTAGATATCGAGGGGGCACAAGTGGCCGAATGGCCGCGTTTCCAGCGCGCGTCGTTTCAAGGGCGCCGCTTGAAGCTGATCGCCTGCGCCTTGGGAGGCGTGGCGGGATTGGGTCTGGTCCTGGCGTTTTTTATCGGGGTGTTTTCGCCGCAATCGCTGTGGCCAGTCTTGTTGGTCAGCCAAAGCGCGGGACTGGTGGTGCTGGTGGCGGGCTTGCAATCCGCTTGGTGGGTGACGCAATGGCGCAGCAGAGCGTTGTTGCCGGCTGTGGATAACCATAACCTGCCGACGGAAAACGAGCCTGTTGATAACTTGGGTTGGTATGAGCGGCTGCTGGACCGCATCGGTGCCGGTTCGGTCGGCTTGCTCAAGCAAATCGGTGCGCCTGCGTTGTGGCTGGGCGGTTGGGCCGTGCTGGTATTGCTGGGCCTGGAGCACGCCTGGGACTTGCAATTGCCGGCTGCCGCCCTCGGTACTTCGGCCAGTGTGGGGGCGGTGTTGTCGTTGTTGTTGGCGTTCGGGTTATTGGTGTTCGAGCGGCAATTGGCCCAGCAGCCCCCCGTGGAATGGCCGGAAGCGTCAGCGCTGGCGCAACTGACCCGGGTGGCGATCATCGTGCTGGTGCTTGGCGCCTTGTGCTTGTTGTTCGCTGCAGAAACGTCCATCTGGCCGGTGCGCCTGGCGGTGCTGATGGGGCTGTTGCCGGGGCTGGTGGCGGCGGAGTTGTTGCTGCGCGCGGTGCTATCGTTGTTCATCCCGCGCCGGGACGCCCTGGAGCCGACGCTGCTGGGCCGCAGTGTCATCGCCGACCTGCTGCGCTGGCCGCCACAACCGTTGCTGGCCTTGCAGCATGAACTGCATAACCGTTTCGGTATCGACCTGCGCCAGATCTGGGCCTTCAGTTACATGCGTCGGGCTTTTTTGCCGGTGTTGGCGTCAGTGGCGCTGGTGGGCTGGTTGTTGACTGGCGTGCACGAAGTGCCGTTGCAGGGGCGGGGCATCTATGAGCGCTTCGGTAAACCGGTAGAGGTGTTCGGTCCCGGCTTGCATGTCGCGTTGCCTTGGCCGTGGGGCAGGGTGCTCAGCGTCGAGAATGGCGTTGTGCATGAACTGGCGACCAGCGTCGCGCAGAGTCGTGCGGAGGTCGAAGCTGAACCGGCGGAGGGACCGGCACCGGCCATTGCCAATCGGTTGTGGGACGCCAGTCATGTGAACGACAAATCCCAGGTCATTGCCAGCCGTCGTGCCGACCAGCAGAGCTTTCAGATCGTCAACATGGATGTGCGCTTTGTCTATCGCATCGGCCTGACGGATGCCGCGGCGCTGGCGGCGACTTACAACAGCGCCGATGTGCCGACGCTGATCCGCAGCACCGCCAGCCGCATCCTGGTGCATGAGTTTGCTTCGCGTACGTTGGATGGTTTGTTGGGCGCCGACCGTGTGAGCCTGGCCGACGAAATCGGTCGCGCTGTCCAGGCTGATCTGCAATCCCTCGACAGCGGTGTGGAAATCCTGGCGACGGTGGTGGAGGCGATTCATCCGCCGGCCGGTGCGGCCAATGCCTACCACGGCGTACAGGCCGCGCAGATCGGCGCCCAGGCATTGATCGCTCGGGAGCGTGGCGCGGCGGCGGAACAGACCAACCAGGCGCAATTGCAAGCCAGCATCGCCCATGACCGGGCCAGTGCCACTGCGCGGGAAATCAACGCGACCGCCCAGGCTGCCGATTTGCGTTTCAATGCCGACCGCAAAGCCTACGCCACGGCGGGGCACGCTTTTGTGCTGGAACATTATTTGAGCCAACTGAGCCAGGGCCTCGGCAATGCCCAGTTGCTGATTCTCGATCATCGCCTGGGCGGTAGCAGCAACGCGCCGACCATCGACTTGCGAACCTTCACGCTGCCGGCCGACCCCGCGTCGCCGCGTAACCCTGTCCCGCCAGGAGCTGCCCATTGAGCCAGTCCTCTTCACACGGTCACCACGACCACACCGGTCACGATCACGGCCATGCCGGTCATCACCATGGTCATCATCATCACCACCATCACGGCGACCCGGAGCAAGCCGGTCCGTTTCCTTGGCGGCGGATGGGCTGGGCGGTGTTGTTGGTGGCATTTGCCGTCGCGGCCGCGAGCCTGGTGCAAGTGCGGTCGGGGGAGGCCACGGTCATTACCCGTTTCGGCAACCCGGCCCGGGTGCTGCTGCAACCTGGCCTGGGGTGGCGCTGGCCGGCGCCGTTCGAGGCGGCGATCCCGGTGGACCTGCGATTGCGCACCACGTCCAGCGGCCTGCAGGATGTCGGTACCCGCGATGGACTACGGATCATTGTCCAGGCCTACGTGGCCTGGCAGGTCCAGGGTGACCCGGACAATGTGCAGCGTTTCATGCGCGCGGTGCAGAACCAACCGGACGAAGCTGCGCGGCAGATCCGCACATTTGTCGGCTCCGCGCTGGAAACCACGGCCGCCAGTTTTGACCTGGCGAACCTGGTCAACACCGATGCCAGCCAAGTGCGTATCGCCGATTTCGAAGCGCAGTTGCGTCAGCAGATCGATCAACAGTTGCTCACCACTTACGGTGTGCGAGTGTTGCAAGTCGGTATCGAACGCCTGACGTTGCCCTCGGTAACATTGACTGCAACGGTAGACCGCATGCGGGCAGAGCGCGAAACCATCGCCACCGAACGCACCGCCATCGGCAAGCGCGAAGCGGCGCAGATTCGCTCCGCCGCAGAACGTGATGCGCGAGTCTTGCAAGCCGATGCCACGGTGAAAGCCGCGGATATCGAAGCGCAGTCGCGAGTAGAAGCGGCTGAGATCTATGGTCGGGCATACGCCGGCTCCCCTCAGCTCTACAATCTGCTCCGTTCGTTGGACACCTTGGGCACCATCGTCAGCCCAGGCACCAAGCTGATTTTGCGCACCGATGCCGCACCATTCCGTGTCCTGGTGGACGGTCCTGCTTCCATGGACGGCAAAGGTGGAACACAACCATGAGTTTGGTTCCACGTGGAACAAATGGGTTATCCAGTCCTTGGATCCAGGCCGGGCGTTTGGCGTTTCTGGCGCTTTACGCCGTCACGGTCTTGGCGGCGTTGGCCTGGGTCTTTTCCAACGTGCGCCAGATCGACCCGCAAAATCGTGCGGTGGTGCTGCACTTCGGCGCCTCGGATCGTATCCAGAATGCCGGCCTCTTGCTGGCTTGGCCGCGTCCCGTGGAACAAGTGATCCTGCTGCCAGCAGCGGATCGGGTGCTCGAACGGCGGGTGGAAAATCTGCTGCGCTCGGACGCGGCCTTGCAAGCTGATCGTGTGGCCAGTTTCGCCACGCCGGTCAGCGATGCGTTGGCCGGCTCCGGTTATTTATTGACCGGTGATGCCGGCGTGGTGCAACTGGATGTGCGGGTGTTCTATAAGGTCACTGATCCTTACGCTTACGTCTTGCAAGGTGAACATGTCCTGCCGGCACTGGACCGACTGGCGACCCGCAGTGCCGTGGCCCTGACCGCCGCCCGGGACCTGGACACCATTCTGGTGGCTCGTCCCGAACTGATGGGCAGTGACAACCAGGCTGCCGAGCGCCGCGAACGCTTGCGAGGCGATCTGGTTCAGGGGCTTAACAGACGCCTGGCTGACCTGGCGGCGACGGGGCAGGGGCTGGGCATCGAAGTGGTGCGGGTCGACGTGCAATCGAGTCTGCCCGGGCCGGCGGTGAGTGCTTTCAACGCGGTACTGACCGCCAGTCAGCAGGCCGACAAAGCCGTGGCCAACGCCCGGACCGAAGCGGAAAAACTCACCCAGGTCGCCCGCCAGGACGCTGACCGTGCCGTGCAAGTTGCCCATGCCCAGGCCAGCGAGCGGCTCGCCAAGGCTTCGGCCGATACGGCCACGGTGCTCGGGCTGGCGAAGACCCAAGGCAGCGATCCGCAAATGCTGCTGCGCCTGTATCGCGAACGCATGCCCGCCATCCTTCGCCAGGCCGGTTCAGTGACAACGGTCGACCCGAAAGACGATTCTCGCCTGATCATCCAGGGAGCCGGACAATGACCGCTCGAACGCCTGCTGTACCGATGTTGTCCTCGGCGGAGCAACGCATCGCCGCCCGGCAACTGACCTTGGCGATGCTCGCTCTCGGCTTGCTCGCATTGGGCCTGGCATGGCGCGGCTGGTCGCCGGAGCAGAACGGTGTCAGCCAACTGCTGTTGGGGTTCGCCTCGCTGTTGGTGGCGGTGCCAGTGATGCGTTCGGCCTGGTACAGCTTGCGGTACCCGAGCCTGCACGGAATCACTGACCAACTGATCGCCCTGGCGATGCTCGGCGCCTGGGCCACCGGCGATCTGCTGACGGCGGCGTTGCTGCCGATCATCATGATCTTCGGCCATGTGCTGGAAGAGCGCAGTGTCATAGGTTCCCAAGAGGCAATCCATGCCCTTGGCCAACTGACCCGCAGCCAAGGTCGCAAGGTACAGGCCGACGGCTCGATCCTCGACGTCGACAACGCGACGCTCCAGGCCGGCGATGTCGTGGAGGTGCGCGCCGGTGACCGAGTGCCGGCCGATGGTCGGGTGTTGTCCGGTCAGGCCAGCCTCGACACCGCGCCCATCACCGGTGAGTCGGTGCCGCTGGAGGCGGTGGTTGGCACGGAAGTCTTCGGTGGCGCGATCAACCTCGATGGTCTGCTGCGCCTGGAAGTGACCCGTACCGGCGAAGCGTCCACCTTGGGCAAAGTCATCGCCCTGATGCAAAACGCCGAACGCTCCAAGCCACCCATCACCCGTTTGCTGGAACGCTACGCCGGCAGTTACCTGGTATTGGTGTTGTTGCTGGCGGCAGTGACCTGGTTCGTGACCAACGATGCCCAGGCGATGTTGGCGGTATTGGTGGCGGCGTGTCCCTGCGCGTTGGTGCTGTCGGCACCGGCCACCGCCATTGCCGGGATCGCGGTGGCGGCGCGCCACGGGATCCTGATTCGCAGCTCGGCCTTCCTGGAAGAACTGGCGGACCTGACCTCGTTGGTCGTCGACAAGACGGGCACCTTGACCTATGGCGTGCTGCGCCTGCAATCCATCGAAGCTGCCCAGGATGCTCACCCATCGTTGTTGCTGCCGCTGGCGGCCAGCCTCGGTTCGGCCAGCAGTCATCCGGTCAGTCGTGCCTTGGCGGGGCTGGTGGAACAGGACGACTGCCTGCCCCTGACGGACATTCGTGAGCGCCAGGGGTTGGGTGTGGTCGCGATGACGACTCAGGGCGAAGCGGCGCTCGGTCGGCCGGAGTTGTTTGCCCAGCTGGGCATTCACCCCCCTGCGGTTCCTGAGCACGACGGGCCGATTGCCGGTCTGGCGCTGGATGGGCAGTTCCTCGCCTGGCTGCTGTTGGCCGACAGTGTCAAGCCGGAGGCACGGGTGGCCATGGCCGAACTGCGCGAGTTGGGTCTGGGCCGTCAGTTGCTGTTGACCGGCGATCGCCAAAGCGTGGCCACGGTCCTGGCCCGGGATGTCGGCATCGGCGATGTGCAAGCTCAGGCCTTGCCGGAAGACAAACTCAAGCGGGTCATGGCTGAAATCGACCATGGGTTCCGCCCGATGGTGGTGGGCGATGGCATCAACGATTCCCTGGCGCTCAAGGCCGGTGTGGTGGGTGTCGCGATGGGAGCCGGCGGCGCAGACATCGCCCTGGCGTCGGCGGACATCGTGCTGATCGGCAGCGACCTGCGGCGCCTTGGCACCTGCGTGCGACTGAGTCGCCAGTGTCGGCGCACGTTGCAGGTCAATGTGATCATTGGCCTGGGCTGGACGCTGGCCATCGTTGCCTTTGCCGCCTTCGGCTGGCTGGGCGCGGCGGGGGCGATGATCGCGGCGCTGCTGCACAATCTCAGTACCCTGCTAGTGTTAGGTAATGCCGGGCGCTTGCTGCGGTTCCAGGAGCCATTGCTCAAGATCCAAGCGAAGGGCACCGTTGAGTAGGGTCAGCGAACTGCGTGCTGTACTTGCAGTCTGCTATTTGGAGAGGGCGTGCCAGCGCAGGAGTTACCCGCCACAGGAGTGATTTGGGACAGCGATAGAAAAAGGCTATAAATTCGATAGCCTGCTATTTTTCTAGCATGGTCTACCCTCATTTCAGACGTCTGAAACAAAGGGGGATTTTCCATGCTCGCGCAACTTCCACCGGCCTTACAGAATTTGCATCTACCGCTTCGGCTGCGGCTCTGGGATGGCCATGAATTTTCACTGGGGGACGACCCCAGCGTCACGATTGTGGTCAAGGACCCACAAATGGTCGCGCAATTCACCCACCCAAGCCTGGACGCATTGGGGGCGGCGTTTGTCGAAGGCAAACTGGAACTCGAAGGCCCGATCCACGAAGTCATTCGGGTCTGCGATGAATTGAGCCAGGCGTTGGTCGAGGACGATCCCGACAACCAGCCGGTGCGCTCGGTCCACGACAAGGAAACCGACGCCAAGGCGATCTCCTACCACTACGATCTTTCCAACGCGTTTTATCAGCTATGGCTCGACAGCGACATGGCCTATTCCTGTGCCTATTTCGAGACAGGCAGCGAAACCCTCGAGCAGGCCCAGCAAGCCAAGTTCCGCCACCTGTGTCGCAAGCTGCGATTGCAGCCGGGTGACTACTTGCTGGATGTCGGTTGCGGATGGGGCGGCCTGGCGCGTTATGCCGCGCGGGAGTTTGGCGCCAAGGTCTTCGGCATTACCCTGAGCAAGGCGCAGCTGACGCTGGCCCGGGAACGGGTCAAGGCCGAAGGCCTGGAAGATCAGGTCGAGTTGCAACTGCTGGATTACCGCGACCTGCCCCAGGACGGACGCTTCGACAAAGTGGTCAGCGTGGGTATGTTCGAGCATGTCGGCCACGCCAACCTTGCGCAGTACTGCAAGACGCTGTTCGGCGCCGTGCGCGAGGGTGGGCTGGTGATGAACCATGGCATCACTGCCAAGCACACCGACGGGCGTCCGGTCGGTCGCGGCGCGGGCGAGTTCATTGAGAAATACGTCTTTCCCAATGGCGAGCTGCCGCACCTGTCGATGATTTCCGCGCAGATCAGTGAAGCGGGACTGGAGATCGTCGATGTGGAAAGCTTGCGCATGCACTATGCACGCACGCTCGATCACTGGAGTGAACGCCTGGAGGACAACCTCGAGGCAGCGTCGAAGGAAGTGTCGGAGCAGGCACTGCGGATCTGGCGTCTATACCTGGCCGGCTGCGCCTACGCGTTCGCCAAGGGCTGGATCAACCTGCACCAGATCCTGGCGGTGAAGGCCCATGCCGACGGTAGCCATGAGCTGCCATGGACCCGCGACGACATCTACACCCCTTAGAGAATCGGGGAAATAAGCCGGGCGATCCGCATGCCGACCTTCTGCAGGCGGTGGGTCTCCCGGCTTTCCTGTTTGTCGATTTCCTGGGCCTGGGCGAAGTCCTCTTCGAGCATTCGCTCGACCTCGGTGGCGAACGGGATATCCACGGTGAGCAGCATGACTTCGAAGTTCAAGCGGAACGAACGGTTGTCCAGGTTCGCACTGCCAATGGCGCTGATTTCCCGGTCGATCAACACCACTTTCTGATGCAGGAAGCCCGGTCCGTAACGGAACATCCGCACACCGGCCCGTACCGCTTCAAACGCGTACAGGCTGGACGCTGCGTAGACGATCTTGTGGTCGGGCCGCGAGGGCAGCAGGATGCGCACATCCACGCCGCGCAGTACCGCCAGGCGCAAGGCTGCGAATACCGCTTCGTCGGGGATGAAGTAGGGCGTGGTGATCCAGACGCGTTCGCTGGCGGCGTGAATGGCCTCGACGAAAAACAGCGAGCAGGTTTCATAGGCGTCGGCCGGGCCGCTGGCCAGCAACTGGCAAAGCACGCCGTCGTCCGGGTAGCTGTCCGGCAGGATCAGCGGGGGCAGGGAACGGGCCGCCCAGAACCAGTCTTCGGCGAACGACTCTTGCATACTCGCCACCACCGGCCCGCACACTTGCACATGGGTGTCACGCCACGGCGCCAAGGGTGGTTTATCGCCCATGTATTCGTCACCGACGTTGTGCCCGCCGACGAACCCTTGCACGCCGTCCACCACCACGATCTTGCGATGGTTGCGAAAGTTGACCTGGAATCGGTTGAGCCAACCGCTACGGGTGGCGAACGCTTTTACGTGGACGCCACCGTGGCGCAAGGCTTGCACGTAGCGGTGGGGCAGGGAGTGGCTACCAATGCGGTCATAGAGCAGGTACACGGCCACGCCTTCGGCGGCTTTCTTCAAGAGCAGCGTGTGCAAGCGTTGACCGAGGCGGTCGTCATGGACGATGAAGAACTGGATCAGCACGGCCTCGCGTGCCTGCTCGATGGCCTGGAAAATCGCTTCGAACGTGGCGTGGCCGTTGACCAGCAAACGCACCTGATTATTGGCCAGGCACGGTGTGCGCCCCAGTTTCGGCATGGCCCGTAACGAGGCGTAGGCCTGCGAGGCGCGAGCGGTCAGGGCTTCTTCAACCCAGGGGCGCCAATTCAATTCGGAGATTGCCTTGCGCATTTCTTCGTTGGCTTGCCGGCGCGCCTTGATGTAACCGTCGAAGGTGCTGCGGCCGAACACCAGATAAGGAATCAACGTCAGGTAGGGAATGAAGGTCAGCGACAAGGCCCAGGCAATCGAGCCTTGGGCTGTGCGCACCGTCAGCACGGCGTGGACGGCGGCAATGGAACCCAGGGTGTGGAGCAGCGCGATCAGGTAACCGAAAACATGCGGGCCGAAATAATCCATGGGGCAGCCTTGCTCCTGAAGTTTCAATGCTTAACAGACCATGTTCCGTGGCGAATGTCGCTATTTAATTCACCGGTCCAGGCCCTGAACCGAAGCCCCTGGCCGGCGTCTAACGGCCACTTGTCCTCTGGAGTTCGTGTAATGAATGTTCGTCTGCTGGGTTTGGCCTTGGCGATGGGTTTGTCGGTTCCGATGGCGGCTCAGGCGCAGATGCTCCAGCCGGGTTTGTGGGAATTGACCACCAGCAATATGAAGGTCGATAACCAGAACCTGCCGGACCTGCAACTGATCCTCGGCCAGCTGCAAACCCAGATGACCCCGGAGCAACGGGCGATGCTGGAAAAGCAGGGGATTACCATGGGCGGCAAAGGCATTCGCGTGTGCCTGACCCCGGCGCAGGTGCAAACCAATGACATTCCACTGCAAGACCCGCAGTCGGGCTGCAAGCAGCAGATCACCGAGCGCACCGGCAATCAGTGGAAGTTTCGCTTCAGTTGCCCGAAAGCCCAGGGGGCTGGGGTCGCGACATTCCAGAGTGATCGTGAATTCACCACCAAGGTCAACGGCACGTTCAATGCCACCGGCATCCAGCAGAACGGTAGCCTCGACACTCGCGCGGTATGGCTGGGACAGGATTGCGGGACGGTCAAGCCGAGGGCTTGAAGCTCATTTGAAGTAATCGCTTGGTGAGCCTGTGGGAGCCGAGCTTGCTCGCGGTGCAGACAATTCGGTGAGTCGCCAAGGGCATCACCGTTCATCGCGGGCAAGCCTTGCTCCCACACATGCTCTAAGGCCGACTCAGCGCTTCGTACAACGTATTGAGGTTGTATTCGAACAGGCCGGTGAACGTACTGGCCGGTCCGCTGGCGGCGAGTGCATCGGAGTACAGCGTGCCGCCGATGTGAGCGCCGCTCTCGTCGGCGATCTGCTTGAGCAGGCGTGCGTCCTTGATGTTTTCCATGAACACCGCTTTGACTTTCGCCTGACGGATCTGGGTAATCAGCGCCGCGACTTCTGCCGCCGACGGTTCACGTTCGGTGGATAACCCCTGGGGCGCCATGAACTCGATGCCATAGGCCTGGCCCAAGTAACCGAACGCATCGTGGGACGTCACGATCTTGCGATTACCGGCAGGCAATGCGCCGAGCTTGGCCTTGGCTTCGGCGAGTAGGGCGTAGATTTTCTTCAGGTACGCCTGGCTGTTGCGTTCGTAGTCGGCCTTGTTGGCCGGGTCGGCAGCTTCCAGTGCCTTGGTGATGTTGCGGACATACAGCTCGGCATTCGCCAGGTTGTGCCATGCGTGCGGGTCGGGGATGGTCTCGCCGTCCTCATCCAGTGACCGCGGGATGACGCCACGGCTGGCGCTGATCACCGGGGCGCTGGTTTCGGTGCTGGTCACCAGGCGGTCCAGCCACGGTTCGAAGCCCAAGCCATTCTTGATGATCAGTTTTGCCCTGAGCAACGCCTGGGCGTCGTCTGGGGTGGGTTCGTAGGTGTGAGCATCGGCGTCCGGCCCGACCATGTTGGTGACTTGAATATGCTCACCACCGACCTGTCGGGTCATGTCGGCGAGGATGCTGAAGCTGGTCACTACCTGAAGTTTTTCGGCCGCGGACAGGGACATGGACAGCATCAGACTGATTAGCACGAGCAGTACGCGCATCGGGAAACACCTCATTGGGATGTGAGCAAGGGCGGGCGGCGCAGCAAACCGTGCACCGGCCCGAATACCACCGACAGCAGATACGACACGCCCGCCACCAGAACGATGGACGGTCCGCTGGGCAGTGAGTAATAGAACGACAACAGCAGGCCAAGCCAGACCGAGAGGCAACCGAGCAGCGCGGCGATCAGCATCAGCAGCGGCAGGCGACGGCTCCAGAATCGTGACGCGGCGGCCGGCAGCATCATCAGGCCGACGACCATCAACGCGCCGATGGCCTGGAAACCGATCACCAGGTTCAGCACCACCAGGGTCAGGAACACACCGTGGGCCAACGGGCCGAGACGACTGACGGTTTGCAGGAACAGTGGGTCGAGGGTATCGAGCAGCAGCGGTCGATAAATCAACGCCATCGCCACCAGGCTGACGCCGCAAACCCACAACATGCCGTTGAGTGTGGGGCCGTCCACCGCCAAGGCCGAGCCAAACAGCAGGTGCAACAAGTCCAGGCGTTTGCCGGCCATGCCGAGGATCAACACCCCGGCCGCCAGGGAAATGGGATAAATCGCCGCGAGGCTGGCGTCCTCTCGTAGGCCAGTGCGCCGGGTAACCCAGGCGGCGAGCCCGGCCATGCTCAAGCCCGCCCCCAGGCCGCCCAGGGTCAAGGCCGGTAGGCTCAGCCCGGCGAACCAGAAGCCGAGGGCGGCGCCAGGCAGGATGCCGTGTGCCACGGCGTCACCGATCAGGCTCATGCGCCGAAGGATCAGGAACACACCCAACGGCGCCGTGCTGCACGCCAACACCAGGCCACCCAGCAGGGCCCGACGCATGAAGACAAACTCTTGGAAGGGTTGCCAGAAATGTGTGGCCGCGAGCATCAGGCCACCCACGCATGGGGTTGTTGGGCGATCAAATCGATACTGCGGCCCAGCACGCAGCCGGTGTTCTTGATCAGCAGCGTGTGGGGGACGTGTTGGCGTACCGCTGCCAGGTCATGACACACCACCACGAGGGTCCTGCCCGCCGCGTGCCAGCGATGAATGTGTTTCCACAATAGCGCCTGGCCTTGTTCGTCGAGGGCGGCGTGGGGTTCGTCGAGCAACAGCAACGGCGCTTCGGCCAGGCTCAGGCGAGCGAGCAGGGCGCGTTGCAGCTCGCCTCCCGACAGCGCCATTAACGGACGCTGCTCAAGGCCGCTCAGGGCCCAATCGTCCAGTACGGTCTGCAACAACTGTCTACGCATGGCTGGCGTGTGGCGATTGCCCCAAGAGCCGGCGGCCACCAGGTCTTGCAAGTTGATGGGAAATTGCCGGTCCAGATGTTGCTGCTGGGGCATGAATGAAACGCCACCACGCCGTGGAACATTCAAGGTGACTTTACCGGCTAGCGGCTTTTGCAGCCCCGCGAGCACTTTCAACAGGCTGCTCTTGCCGGAGCCGTTGGCACCGATGATGGCGGTGAGGCTGCCTGCCGGTCGCGCCATGGTGAGGGGCGGCGTGAGGGGCTGTCCGGGTGCACCCCAGCGCAGTGCTTGGCAGTCGATCATGAGGGCTCCCGGGTCCAGCGGCTTTGCGCCACGGCGTCATGGGCATGAAGGCTTTCGGCGTGGACGACACGCACATCCAGGGCGGTGATCTCCGATGAGCGAGCCAGGGCCGTGCTCAATCGCCGCGCGGCGTCTTCGCAGAACATCAGGTTTTGGCCGTTGGCCAGGGCGAAGGCTTGTTCATCGGCGCGTTTCACGGCGGTCTGCACGGCGGTGCCGAGGGCTGCTTCGGCTTGGTTGATGAACGACTGCAGCGGCAATTCATCGACAGCGGCGTCCAGACGTAGCGTCAAGGTCGCCATGCTGCGCTGGCTATGGGGGGTGGCGACAATGCCGTTCGATGAGCCCAACCATGCAAGAATTTCGGCATGCTCAAGTCTCTTGTTAGCAAAGTCGTCGACAAATTGCTGTTGGATCAACTGCCGGGCAAGGGCCGCCGAACAAGGGCAAGTCGAGGAATAGGGGATCTGAATTTTCAGTTCCACGTGGAACATTGTGTTTTTCAACTGAGCTTCGATGCTCACCGGATAGCCTTTCCAGCCTGCCAACGGGCTGATCAGCGCCGGACGTTTGAGCAGCAGTTCGGTATGCACACTGAGCGAAGCCGCACGGGATAAGCCTTCATGGCTGTCGAGAAATTGCTCCAGGATTCGGCGCAATAGTGCTGGCGAAAGGGGCGTCTCTTCCAGCAACCCCAGCGCCAGATATAAGCGCGACATATGGATGCCGCGCGCCTCGCTGTCATCGAGGCTGACACCGGCGTCGACCGTTGCGCTGAGGCGCTGGCCATCAATCAACACCGGCGTTGCGATGCCACACATGCCTACCCAATCAAGGGGCAGGGTTTGACGTGAAACCTGCGCAGCCACATCGGGCAGCGTTAACGCATTCATGGTCGAGGCCCATCGAAGGTTAAAATTAGATGTTATAGTATAACGGTTAATTTTAAGAAGCCTTTTCCATGAAAGGAGTTTCATCTCTTCGAATGTTCAGGTTCCACGTGAAACATTAACGTGATGAATCCTGGCACCCGTTCATGCGACCGCATGTAAATGCGCCGGTGCTACCGCCCGAGCTGGAAAAACGATTGAGGGTTGTCCAGCCCACACGCCGGCTGTACCCAACCCAACTTTCTCCATCCGACGCCAGTCCGGTAAAGAACGTGAGCTGACCGTAACGGCTGTTCGTTTGCGCCCAATAGCGGCGACTGGCGGCTTCAAAACCGCGCAAATAAAGCGTGTTTCCAACCGTCGCCACGCTATAGGCATTGCCTTGCATGTCCACGCACGCCAGCAAATTCGCGCTACGGGTGCAGTTGGCCAAGAGTGGACTCTGGGCCGTCGCGCTTAACGCCCACAGCAACAGTGGGCCCGCGAAAACAAATTTCAGAGGATTGCGCATGAGTGGATCTCAGACCAATGAGGAGCGGCGGGGCTGGTTGAATCGTGTTGTTATACTATAACATAAAACGATCAAGCCATGAACCCAGCCAAACCCTGGAAACGAGCC
This sequence comes from Pseudomonas sp. NFACC56-3, assembly GCF_900100025.1. NCBI lineage: Bacteria > Pseudomonadati > Pseudomonadota > Gammaproteobacteria > Pseudomonadales > Pseudomonadaceae > Pseudomonas > Pseudomonas sp. NFACC56-3. The sequence continues at coordinate 79,186 of NZ_FMTK01000017.1, forward strand.
GTCATCGAAGCGGCCGCCCGATGAGGATATACCTGATGCCCAATCGTCTTCCCGTCACCGTACTTTCCGGATTCCTCGGTGCCGGTAAAAGCACACTGCTCAATCACGTCCTGCGTAATCGCGACAACCTGCGGGTTGCCGTGATCGTCAACGATATGAGCGAGATCAACATCGATGGCAGCGAAGTCCAGCGAGATGTCACCCTGAGTCGTTCCGAAGAGAAACTGGTGGAAATGAGCAACGGCTGTATCTGCTGCACGTTGCGTGAGGACTTGCTCAAAGAAGTCGGGCAACTCGCCAGGGAAGGGCGTTTCGACTACTTGCTGATCGAATCCACCGGTATTTCCGAACCGCTGCCAGTGGCGGAAACCTTCACATTTCGTGATGAAGAGGGCCGTAGCCTGGCCGATGTGGCACGACTCGACACCCTGGTCACGGTGGTCGATGGGGTGAATTTCCTGCTGGATTATCAGGCCGCCGAAAGCCTGGCGTCACGGGGCGAAACCCTGGGTGAGGAGGATGAGCGCTCGATCACCGATCTGCTGGTCGAACAAATCGAGTTTGCCGACGTGATTCTGATCAGCAAGATCGACCTGATCAGCCAGCATGAGCGGGAAGAGTTGACCGCGATTCTGCAGCGTCTCAACGCCCAGGCGCAGATCATCCCCATGGTCATGGGGCAGGTGCCACTGAGCAGAATCCTCGACACAGGCCTTTTCGACTTCGAACGCGCCGCCCAGGCACCTGGCTGGCTACAGGAACTACGGGGTGAGCATGTGCCAGAAACCGAGGAATATGGCATCGCTTCGACCGCTTATCGGGCTCGCCGGCCGTTCCATCCCCAGCGGTTCTTCAACTTCATCGACCGGCCGTGGCCCAATGGCAAACTCCTGCGCTCCAAGGGGTTCTTCTGGCTGGCCAGCAAGCCTGAGGAGGCGGGCAGTTGGTCTCAGGCTGGCGGCTTGATGCGACATGGCTTCGCCGGGCGCTGGTGGCGGTTCGTGCCGAAAAACCAATGGCCGCAGGATGAAGAGAGCACCGCAGCGATCATGAAAAACTGGCTGGCTGCCACAGGCGATTGCCGTCAGGAGTTGGTCTTCATTGGTCAGGACATTGATTTTGGCCAACTCGCCGCTGAACTGGACGCCTGCCTGCTCACCGATGCGGAAATGGCCCTCGGGGTCGAAAATTGGCGCTTGTTGCCGGATCCGTTCGGACCGTGGCATGAAGAGGTTGCAGCGTGATGCTGGCGCCGAGTCCGAAACGAGCGAAACAGGTACGACAGGTCCAAGGTGATACGCCAGGGGTGTTCACGCAGATCCTGGATGACGACACAAACCTGGCAGTCTGGCAGCGTCAGCTTCCCGCACACATCAGCGATTTTGCGGCCATGGTGCTGGCGATGGATCAGCCGCTGGCTGAATCACGGGTGCTCGACTTGCCAGAGGAAGACACCCAGCCAGCGCTGCACGGTCTGGCCGCGGGTTTCAGCGACCTGCAGGGCTATGAAGGCTTTATCGCCGATGTTTCCTGGCTGGTCTGTGCGTTTGCCTGCCTGTTGGGCGCGCAACGTGTCGGTCTGCGTCTGCGCACGCTGGACAAAGCCATGTGCCCGCGCTTCCATGTTGACCACGTACCGGTACGGCTGTTGACCACCTATGCGGGCGTCGGCAGCCAGTGGCTCAAGGAAGAGGTCATGGACCGCCGGCACCTGGCCCAGCCTGAGGCAGAGCCGGTAGATCCGCGCGTGATCCAGCAGTTTGGTTGCGGTGATGTCGGCTTGCTTAAAGGCGAGAAATGGCACGGTAATGAGGGGTTTGGCCTGATCCATCGTTCGCCTGCGCCTGCGCCGGGAGAGCGTCGCCTGATGCTCACGCTGGATTGGCTGGCTTAAGGCTTGAGCCAGGTGCCTTGGCTTTGTCCTTCGCAAAATGGCTGCAGGTACGCGGCATCGGTCGCCACGCCGTAATAGTGAATATCCTGGCGGTAAGGCATATTGGCGACCTGGGCGTTGCTGCAAACGCCGAACGCGCCACCAGGGCATTGATCGACGTATTGCACCTCGACCTTCTGGCCGGCAAGGTTTGGCTGGCAGAAGCCATCGGCAAACAGTTTCTGCGGAATGCTGCGGTTCTGTTGGCAGACTTTCACATCGAGTCGCTCCGCCTGGCTGTGAACCACGCAGGCCTGGGCCAGCGCCTGGTCCGACGTCAGTGCCAGCAACCACCAGCCGATCAATCGCATATTCACCTCCATCGAAAGCCGTCGATTATGTTGCAGCACATTCCCACCCATGTCATCGCCGGCCCTTTGGGCGTCGGCAAGACCAGCCTGATCAGGCATCTGCTGGCCCAGCGACCGGCCAATGAGCGCTGGGCGGTGCTGATCAACGAGTTCGGCCAGATCGGCCTGGATGCCGCGCTGCTGACCCAGGCTGGCGATGGTATCGCACTGGGCGAAGTGGCCGGCGGCTGCTTGTGCTGCGTCAATGGCGCGCCGTTTCAGATCGGTCTTGGACGTTTGCTGCGCAAGGCCCGGCCGGATCGGCTGTTCATCGAACCCTCGGGCCTGGGCCATCCGGCACAGTTGATGCGGCAACTGAGTCAAGCGCCCTGGCTCGGCGTGCTCGCGGTACAACCCTGTGTGCTGGTGTTGGATGCCCGGGCGATGGCGGACGGCAAACCCTTGCCCGAAGCGCAGCGACAAATCCTGGCGGATGCCGGACTGTTGGTGCTGAACAAATCCGAGAGCCTCACGAAGGCCGATCGCGAACGGGTGACGGCACAACTGTCAGGGTCTGCGTTGTACTGGACGCAACACGGGGCATTACCGATCGATCGATTGCCAGGCCTTGCGGCTCAGGGCAGCGGGGCCGTGGGTAACGTGAACCTGCCCAAGAGTCTGGGACAGATCCCGGCGATCTGGACCGACCCGACGCAACCCATCTGCCTGTATCAGCAGCAGGACGGAGGCTGGAGTATCGGCTGGCGCTGGCACCCAAGCCAACGATTCGACGCGGCGGCGCTGACGCGATGGCTACAAGACCTGGGCTGGAAACGGGCGAAGATGGTTATCCACAGCCGCGACGGTTGGGTTTCAGCCAATGCGTTGGAGGGGGCGGCGCTGGGCTGGCAAGCCAGCGAGTGGCGCCAGGATTCTCGGGTCGAGCTGATTTTCGATCAACCGCAAGACGTCGATCGCCTGAAAACCGGTCTGGTGAGTTGTCGATGTTCCTGAATCAGCCTTGTTTCAAGGCTTCCACTTGTTGTGTTCCTGGCGCCACTGGCTCAATTCGATGACTTCAGCCCTGGGCCTGGTCTGGACCGGTTCGATGGGCGCTGGCGGTGTTTCTTCGAAGGGCATCGGGTAGGGCGCCAGCTCGATGTGCGCGCTGTGGGCACCAAATTGGGTGATGGTGCCCGAATGGCGGCTTTCGCCGGTGACGGTGAACTCGAAGTTGTAGACGCGAGCCAAGCGTCGTCGACCGTTGGCGTCCTTCACGAAGCCGATTCTTTTCAGCGCCACGTTGCCGTCCAGCAGCTCGATCTTGAGGTTGGCGCAATGCTGCATGACCCTCGCCAACGCCCGTTCGCGCAAGCCATGGTTGTGCCACAGCCAGGCGCCGCCGGTAGCCAGCAGCATCAGCACAAAGATGTTTCCAAGGGTCAGCATGAACGAAGTGCTCCAACAAGTTGCTGTCAGCTTAACTGTCTCGCCGGTCTGTCGTACAGGCTGCGTTTAGTCGCATACTGCGCGGCTTGAATTTCAATCGTTTTACGGAAACTTCCTGCATGAAACGTACGCCTCATCTGCTTGCCATTCAGTCCCACGTGGTGTTCGGTCACGCTGGCAATAGCGCCGCAGTGTTTCCGATGCAGCGGGTCGGCGTGAACGTCTGGCCGCTCAATACCGTGCAGTTTTCCAATCACACCCAGTACGGCCAATGGGCCGGTGAGGTGCTGGCGCCAGAGCAGATACCGGCATTGGTAGAAGGCATTGCCGCTATCGGTGAGCTGGGGCATTGCGATGCGGTGTTGTCCGGTTACCTGGGCAGTGCGGCTCAGGGGCGGGCGATCCTGACGGGCGTGGCGCGGATCAAGGCTGCCAATCCCAAGGCGCTGTACCTGTGCGACCCGGTCATGGGGCACCCTGAGAAGGGCTGCATCGTGGCGCCCGAGGTGAGCGAATTTCTCCTGGAAGAAGCCGCTGCCGTGGCGGACCTCATGTGCCCGAACCAACTGGAGCTGGACAGTTTTTCGGGGCGCAAGGCGCAGTCGTTGCTGGACTGCCTGGCCATGGCCCGCGCGTTGCTGGCCCGTGGCCCGAAGGCGGTGCTGGTCAAGCACCTGGCCTACCCCGGCAAACCCGATGACAGTTTCGAAATGCTGCTGGTGACCGCCGATGACAGTTGGCACCTGCGTCGTCCACTGTTGGCTTTCCCGCGCCAGCCGGTGGGCGTGGGCGACCTGACGTCGGGCTTGTTCCTGGCGCGGATTCTGCTGGGGGACAGTTTGGTCGCGGCGTTCGAATTCACCGCCGCGGCGGTGCACGAAGTGCTGCTGGAGACCCAGGCCTGCACCAGCTATGAGCTGGAACTGGTCCGTGCCCAGGACCGGATCGCCCATCCACGGGTGCGGTTCGAGGCTGTGCCAATCAGCCTCTGATCGCCCCTGTGGAATGCTGCAAATCCCTGTGGGAGCGAGCTTGCTCGCGATGAGGCCATCACATTCAACATCGATGCTGGCTGTGACATCGCCATCGTGAGCAAGCTCCCACCTTTGACGCTCGGCGGCCGACTAAGGCCCGTCCGCCTTGATCTCCTGGTAGCGCCTCTCCAGTTCCTGGCGGATCTGCCGCCGTTGCTGGGCTTGTTCGTAGCGGCGTTTTTCTTCGCTGTTTTGCGGCTGCAAGGGCGGCACGGTCGCGGGCTTGCGTTGGTCATCCACCGCAACCATGGTGAAGAAGCAACTGTTGGTGTGGCGCACCGAGCGCTCGCGAATATTTTCGGTCACGACTTTGATGCCCACTTCCATCGACGTGTTGCCGGTGTAGTTCACCGAGGCCAGGAAGGTCACCAGTTCGCCGACATGAATCGGCTCACGAAAGATGACCTGATCGACCGACAGGGTCACCACGTAGCGTCCGGCGTAGCGGCTGGCGCAGGCGTAGGCGACTTCGTCGAGGTATTTGAGCAAGGTGCCGCCATGGACATTGCCAGAGAAGTTGGCCATATCGGGGGTCATCAACACCGTCATCGACAGCTGGGCGTTTCCAGGTTCCATAACGTACTCACGGTTCAAGGCAGTCATTCGGGAGTGCACCTCTGCGGGTGCTGGGGAGTGGCCTGCGAACAGGTCACTAGGTTTTAAAAACCACCGATATCGGGACGCTGCGCCTGTGGTTGCCGTCACGCGCCGATGGATCTGTTTCCATATATTGCACCGTCTTTTTGTCGGAAGTCGCGGTGTTACCCTTCAAAAGCCCATTGCGAGGGCAATTCCTACAGAGGAAACGGATTTCTCCAGCTCTGCAGTGAGTCATTTTGAACAGGGAGCCCCGACATGCATGCCATCAGTTTCATCCAGGATTTGGCGATCATCATGATGGCGGCGGGGTTGGTGACCGTACTCTTTCATCGTTTCAAACAACCGGTGGTATTGGGCTACATCGTGGCCGGCTTCATCATTGGCCCGCATACGCCACCGTTCGGTTTTATCCATGACGAAGACACGATCAAGACCTTGGCCGAGCTCGGGGTGATCTTCCTGATGTTTTGCCTGGGCCTGGAATTCAGCCTGCGCAAACTGTTCAAGGTCGGCGCCACGGCCTTCATCGCGGCGTTCCTCGAAATTGTGCTGATGATCTGGATCGGCTACGAAATCGGCCGCTGGTTCGACTGGAGCACCATGGACTCGCTGTTCCTCGGCGCCATCCTGGCCATTTCCTCCACCACGATCATCGTCAAGGCGCTCAACGACCTGAAGATGAAAAACGAGCGCTTCGCCCAGCTGATTTTCGGGGTGTTGATCGTCGAGGACATCCTGGGCATTGGCATCATCGCCTTGCTGTCGAGCATTGCCGTCAGCGGCACCGTGAGCTCCGGCGAGGTATTTTCCACCGTCGGCAAGTTGTCGCTGTTCATGATCGTCGCGTTGGTCATCGGCATTCTGCTGGTGCCGAGGGTGCTGGCCTACGTGGCGAAGTTCGACAGCAACGAAATGCTGCTGATTACCGTACTGGGCTTGTGTTTCGGCTTCTGCCTGCTGGTGGTGAAGCTGGAATACAGCATGGTGCTCGGGGCGTTCCTGATCGGTGCGATCATGGCCGAGTCCCGGCAACTGCTGAAGATCGAGCGCCTGGTGGAGCCGGTGCGTGATCTGTTCAGCGCGATCTTCTTCGTCGCCATCGGGTTGATGCTCGATCCGGCGATACTGCTGCAGTATGCCTGGCCAATTGCCGTGATCACGGGCGCAGTGGTGCTCGGTAAGATGTTGTCCTGCGGCCTCGGTGCCTTTATTGCCGGCAACGATGGACGCACCTCGCTGCGCGTAGGAATGGGTCTTTCGCAGATCGGCGAGTTTTCCTTCATCATCGCGTCGCTGGGGATGACCCTGCAGGTCACCAGCGATTTCCTCTATCCGGTCGCGGTCGCCGTCTCGGTGTTGACCACTTTGCTGACTCCGTACCTGATCCGGGCTGCCGACCCGCTGTCCGTCAAGTTGGCGACGGTCATGCCGAAACGGCTGACGCGAGTGCTGGGGATGTATGGCGAATGGCTGCGTAGCATCCAACCCCACGGAGAAGGGGCGATGGTGGCGTCGATGATCCGGCGAATTTTGCTGCAGGTCGGCGTCAACCTGGCGCTGGTGATTGCGATTTTTGTCTCGGGTGGTTTTTTCGCCGAGCGGATGTCGGCTTACCTGCAAGCATGGATCAGCGACCCGAGCTGGCAGAAAGCATTGATCTGGGGCGGGGCGTTGCTGCTGTCGCTACCGTTCCTGATCGCCGCGTACCGCAAGCTCAAGGCGCTGTCGATGCTGCTGGCGGAAATGGGCGTGAAGCCGGAGATGGCTGGCCGCCACACCCAGCGTGTGCGTCGGGTGATCGCCGAAGTGATCCCGATTCTCTCGCTGTTGGTGATTTTCCTGCTCTTGGCAGCCTTGTCGGCCAGCATTCTGCCGACCAACAAGTTGCTCGTACTGATCGCCGTGGTGGCGACTGCCGTGGCGGCACTGCTCTGGCGCTGGTTCATCCGCCTGCATACGCGGATGCAGGTGGCCTTGCTTGAAACCCTGGACAACCACAAGGAGTCGTCCGGGCATTGACCGGCGGCGGGGCTCAGCTTTCCAGCCAGACGTCCCGGGCCCAGTGCCAGACCGATTCCCAGGTTTCCTCGGCGATCAGTTCTTCTTCGGCCTGCCACAGCACCACCGTGCCGTCCTCTTCGACGCAGTAATAATCGTCGCCGTCCTGGCAGATCGGGATCAGGCTGCGGTCGACACCGGCATCCCAGGCGTTGGCGGCCACGTCCGGCAGGTAGGTATGGGACTGTGGATCGGTGACGGTCACCGGCTCCAGGCTGCCGTAGACGACATCGCTGACGGTCAGCAAAAACTCCCTGAAGACGAATGGGATATCGATGAACAGCTGCTCTTCGATCTCTACCAGCAAATCTTCGTCGGGCAATTCCAGCGGGACCGGTACGGGCTCGTTGGCTTCACGCAATTGTTCGATGATTTCTTCCACGTCCGGGGATCCTCTTTCTCGATGGCGCGGTTTCATATGAAGCGGTTTATACAGTAGCTCGCTATAGATGCAACCGCGAAATAGAAAACCCCGGCCTGGGCCGGGGTTCTTTTATTTCAACATGCGAAACGCGAAAAGGTTCAACCGTTCTGGCGGATACCTGCCACCAGCCAAGGCTGGTCATCGCCCTGGGCGCGTTCCATGTTCCAGCTTTCGCTGAACGCTTCGCCCTTGTCGAAGCGAGAATCCTTCGACACACCGATGAAGGTCAGGGTGGCGATGGTCTTGTCGGCGCGATCATCGACACCATCCAGTTGTACCTGCAGGTTATCGATGTAGGTGGACTGGAAGCCATCGCCCAGCTCGGCTCGCTCGCGCTTGAGGAACTCGAGCAGTTGCGGGGTCACGAACTCGGCGATCTTGTCCATTTCGTTCGCGTCCCAATGCTGCTGCAGGGCCATGAAGTGGTTGCGGGCGGCTTCGATGAAGCGCTGCTCGTTGAACCAGGCCGGCGCATTGATGACCGGACGAGCGGCCGCAGGCGCTGCCGAACCACCGAAGATCGAACCACTGGCGGGCTGCTGGTTGAACACTTCACGCTGCATCGGCATCGGAGCATGGCCGGCTGGAGCGAGTTGCTCCTGCTGTTTGCGACGACGGGCGGCAATGAAGCGGAAGACCAGGAAAGCGATGACCGCCATGATCAGGATGTCGAAGATCTGCATGCCCTGGAAGCCGTCGCCCATGAACATGGAGGCGAGCAGGCCACCGGCGGCGATGCCGGCCAGGGGGCCGAGCCAGCGCGAAGCGCCGCTGGCCTTGGTGGCAGCGCCAGCGGCACCGGCCGCGCCTGCGGTGGCAGCGGTGGAGCCGGCGGCAGAAGACGGCGCCATCTGGCTGGTCTGGTGAGTCGGGGCTGCTCCCGAGCTTTTACCACCGCCAAAGCGCTTGGCGGCATTGGCGTCGATGGCCATCGTCAGGCCGATGCACAACGCCATGGCGATGCTAAGAAAACGTTTCATATAAAGGCATTCCCATTTGTGGATAGCACGCGCGCCATGTTGCACAGCTGAACTGTTGCTGGCTAGCGGCAGAGTGTTTCGGGCTTTTGCGTGACAGGTTAGGTTCAGCTTCAGCTGTGCAAGAGGGCCTGTTCGCTTTGGGCTGTAGGAAAGCGGAACAAGTTCTATCGGAAATGTTTCCCTGAACAACTGTGGGAGCGAGCTTGCTCGCGATAGCGGTGTGTCAGTCAGCATCAATAATGACTGATCGACCGCTATCGCGAGCAAGCTCGCTCCCACAGGGGCCTACATAAATCTTTAGATCGCTTCCAGCTTGGCATACCCCAGCATCAGCCACTTGCTGCCTTCGCTGAAGTTCACCTGCACCCGGGCCTGGGCGCCGGCGCCTTCGAAGTTGAGGATGACGCCGTCGCCGAACACCGAGTGCCGCACGGTCTGGCCGAGGCTGAAGCCGGTTTCCGGGATGTCGCTGCCGCCGAACAGGCTGCTGGTGCTTTGTTGCTGGCCGCCACCGAATGGTCGGCTGACACTGTTGGACAGCCGCACTTCCTGGATCAAGCCCTTCGGCACTTCACGTACGAAACGCGACACCTTGTTGTAGGTCTCGCTGCCATACAAGCGTCGGGTTTCGGCGTAGGTCAGCACCAGATTCTGCATGGCACGGGTGATACCAACGTAGGCCAGGCGCCGTTCTTCCTCCAGGCGTCCCGGTTCTTCCAGGCTCATCTTGTGGGGAAACAGGCCTTCTTCCATGCCCACGAGGAACACGTAAGGGAATTCCAGACCCTTGGCACTGTGCAGGGTCATCAGTTGAATGCTGTCTTCATGTTCGTCGGCCTGGGTGTCGCCGGCCTCCAGGGAGGCGTGACCCAGGAAGGCCGACAGCGGCGACAGGTCTTCGTCTTCCTCGGTGTTCTCGAAGTTGCGCGCGGCGCTGACCAGCTCCTCGAGGTTTTCCACCCGGGCCTGGCCTTTCTCGCCTTTTTCCGCTTCGTGATAGGCGATCAGGCCGGACTGCTCGATGACGGTCTGGGTCATCAAGTGCAGCGGCATCTCCACGCACTTGGCGGCCAGGTCTTCGATCAGGTCCATGAAGGCCTTCAGGGCGCCGGCGGCGCGACCGGTCACACCTTTGTTGGCCACCAGTTGGCGCATGGCTTCCCACATGGACACATGGCTGTGGCGCGCGTGATCGCGAATCGCTTCGACGGTTTTTTCGCCGATGCCTCGCGTCGGCACGTTGATCACCCGCTCCAGGGCTGCGTCATTGCCACGACCTTCGAGCAGGCGCAGGTAGGCCATGGCGTTCTTGATTTCAGCACGCTCGAAGAAGCGCTGGCCGCCATAGATGCGGTAGGGGATCCGTTCGCGCAGCAACGCTTCTTCCAGCACCCGCGATTGGGCGTTGGAACGGTACAGGATGGCGATGTCGCTACGGGCCAGGCCGGTTTTCAGCGCGCTCTCGATGGTTTCCACCACGTAGCGGGCTTCATCGTGTTCGTTGAAGGCCGCGTAGAGGTTGATCGCCTCGCCTTCGCCGCCGTCGGTCCACAGCTCCTTGCCCAGGCGCCCTGTATTGTTGGCGATCAGGGCGTTGGCGGCCTTGAGGATGCCAGCGGTCGAGCGGTAGTTCTGTTCCAGGCGGATGACTTCGGCGTCAGGGAAGTCCGCCGAGTACTGGTGAATGTTCTCGATCTTGGCGCCGCGCCAGCCGTAGATCGACTGATCGTCGTCACCCACCACCATCAGGCTGTCGCCGCCCTTGGCGAGCAAGCGCAACCAGGCGTATTGCACGGCGTTGGTGTCTTGGAATTCGTCCACCAGTACATGCCGGAAGCGCTTTTGATAGTGGGCCAGCAGGCCTGGGTGGTCGCGCCACAGGTCCAGGGCCCGTAGCAACAGCTCGGAAAAATCGATCACCCCGGCACGCTGGCACGCCGCCTCGTAAGCTTCGTAGATGCTGCGCATCGTCGCCAGGAACAAGTCGCCGCTGGCCTGGATGTGCTGCGGGCGCAGGCCTTCGTCTTTCTGGCCGTTGATGAACCATTGGGCCTGGCGGGCCGGCCAGCGCTGTTCGTCCAGGCCCAGCTCGCGGATCACGCGCTTGACCAGCCGCTGCTGGTCGTCGCTGTCCAGGATCTGGAAGGTCTGGCTCAGCCCGGCTTCCTGCCAATGCGCCCGCAACAAGCGGTGCGCCAGGCCGTGGAAGGTGCCGACCCACATGCCGGCGGGGTTGATGCCCATCAGTTGTTCGATGCGATGGCGCATCTCGGCCGCGGCCTTGTTAGTAAACGTCACCGACAGGATCGAATGGGGCGAGGCGTTCTCGACCTGGATCAACCAGGCGATACGGTGCACCAGCACTCGGGTTTTACCGGAGCCGGCACCGGCCAGGACCAACTGACGACCCACGGAGGCAGCTACGGCCTGACGTTGGGCATCGTTGAGGGAGTTCAGCAGAAGGGAGAGATCATCGCGCATCGGGGCATTCTAGGGTGCGGCGCCACCCCGGGCAAACCGAGCTTTGCATCAGCCGATAAAAGAGCACTGGGTGATGACCGGCGGGTCACAGGCTACAGGCGTTGGCGGGACTCGCTCGGGAGCGGCGCCACCCAATGAAATAGCGAATTTTTTCCTTGTTTTTATGAGTTGGGACAGTGTGGGAAGGCCTATGGCTTGTGTATGCTCGGTGCTCGTTTCGGGTTCTCCACGTTTCACTGAATAAGAACAAGAACAGTGCCAATGACCCTCAATTCCGATCCGGCGGGCCCCTGTGTGGAACCGCGGATCATCTGCAAGCAGTACGCCACGGAGATGGCGGTCGAGCGCACACGTCTGTTGTATCAAGGCTCACTGCTGCCTACGCTGTTCATGCTGCTCAATGGTCTGGTCTGCGCCGCGCTGTTATGGGAGCCGCGGCGCTATTTCCTGGTGAGCGTCTGGCTCGTCTGGTTGTTGTCGCTGGTGGCGCTGCGGGTGATCCAAGTGGCGGCTTTCGATTCGGCGATGCCAAGCCGCCAGGCGCACCCGATCTGGTTGCGCATGTTTTTGCTGGGCTCGGCGATGACCGGCCTGACGCTGGCCGGGGCCGGCATCGCGCTGGTCCCGGCCGACAGCTTCCAGCAGCAGGCCTGGGTGTTCGGCCTGATCGGCGCGGCGGCGCTGTCGGCCAGTGTGGCCTATGCCGTGAGCCTTCCAGCATTCCTGTCCTTCACCTTGCCCTGCCTGTTACCGGCCATCGGTTATCTCTTCTGGGGCGGCGACGAGCAGCAACGTGGGTGGGGCTGGCTGGGGCTGATTGTGCTGGTTTCCCTGATCGTGGTGGCCTGGCAAGTCAATCGCTTGATCCAGAGTGGCATGCTGCGACGCTTCCAGAACCAGGCCCTGATCGAGCATCTGCAGCAAACCCAAACCCGCAGTGAGTCGCTCAACGAGGCGCTGGCCCGGGAGGTCGAGCAACGTCGCTCGGCCGAGGAGAAACTGCGGGCGGCCCAGGTTGGCCTGGAGGCCCGGGTCGCGCAACGCAGCCTTGAACTGGAGGTCGCCAGCCAGGCCCTGAGCAAGAGCGAGGCGCGCCTGGCCCTGGCCCTCAAGGCCAGCGAGCTGGGGTTGTGGGACTGGAACCTGCAGACTGACGAAGTCCATCACACCCAGCTCAAGGAGCTGTTCGGCCTGGAACCCGAATACGTCACGGCGATGCTCAGCCACCTCACCCCGCGCCTGCACCCCCAGGACGTGCCGGCGCTCAAGCGGGCCCTGGTCGAACACCTCAAGGGTCGCAGCGAGGATTACCAGATCGAATACCGTGTGCGTCACGGCGATGGTCACTGGGTCTGGATCGAAGACCGTGGCCGGGCCGTGGAGCGCAGCGCGAGCGGACGGGTGCTGCGCATGGTCGGCACCCGGCGCGACATCAGCGTCAGCAAGGAACTCGAGCAGCAACGCCAGCTGGCGGCCACGGTGTTCGAGGCCGCCAGCGAAGGTATTGTGATTTTCGACCCCAGCTACCTGTTGCTCGCCGCCAACCAGGCGTTCACGCGGGTCACCGGTTTCAATATCCAGGACATGCTCGGGCGCAACGTGGTCGACCTGCCGTGCAGCCGCGATGCGCGCCGGCACTACTCCGTCATTCGCCAATCGCTCAAGCAGCACGGCACCTGGCAGGGGGAGTTGGTGGAGGCACGGGCCAACGGCGAGCTGTATCCGCAGTGGCTGCAACTGAACGTCGTGCGCGATGTGCGGGGGAATGTCAGCCATATCGTGGGCTTCTTCGCCGATCTTTCGGCACGGCGCGAATCCGAAGAACGGATGCGCTACCTGACCCATTACGACGAATTGACTGGCTTGGCGAATCGTTCGCTGTTTCGCGAACGCCTGAACGAAGCTCATCAGCGGGTGCGCCAGGGTGGACGGCGCAGCCTGGCGTTGCTGCATATCAACCTGGACCGTTTCAAACTGCTCAACGACAGCCTCGGCCATGACATCGCCGACCAGTTGTTGCAGAGAATGGCGCGGCGCCTGATCAATGCGCTGCCCGAGGCGGATACCATCGCCCGGTTGTCCGGCGATGAGTTTGCGGTGTTGTTCGATGCCTACGGCAACCTTTCAAGCCTGGCGCGGGTGGCGACTCGATTGGCCGCCAAGCTGCGGGTGCCGCTGACCATCGAGGGCCATGAACTGGTGCTCAGCGCTTCCATCGGCATCAGCCTGTTGCCTGACAACACGCGGGAAATTGCCACGCTGGTCAGCCAGGCGAACATGGCCATGCAGCACGCCAAGCATTTGGGGGGCAACAACTTCCAGTTCTACACCGAGAGCCTCCAGGCCAGCACGCTGGAGCGTCTGCAACTGGAAAACCAGCTACGCAAGGCCTTGGAAGAGCAACAACTGAAGGTCTTTTATCAGCCGAAACTGTGCCTGGCGACCGGTCGCCTGAACGCCGCCGAGGCGCTGGTGCGCTGGGATCATCCGGCCATGGGGCGGGTTCCGCCGGGGGATTTCATCGGCCTGGCCGAAGAGACCGGGTTGATCGGGCCGATTGGCGAGTTCGTGTTGCGCCAGGCCTGTTGGCAGGCGTGCGAGTGGCAGCGCCAGGGGCTCGAGCCGATCAGGGTGTCGGTCAATCTGTCGGTGCATCAATTGCGCCAGGGCAAGCTGGTCAGCCTGGTGCGACAAGTGCTGGAAGAAACCGGTCTGGCGCCCCAGTACTTGGAGCTGGAGTTGACCGAGAGTCAGTTGCTCGACAGCGTTGAACACATCATCGCCACGTTCCAGCAATTGCGTGACCTCGGGGTCAAGCTGGCGATCGACGATTTTGGCACCGGCTACTCATCCCTGAGCTACCTCAAGCGTATTCCGGTGGACTACGTGAAGATCGATCAGGCATTCATTCGCGGGCTGGGCGAGGGCAGCGTGGATACCGCCATTACCCGGGCAATCATTGCAATGGCCCATGGGCTGTCGCTCAAGGTAGTGGCCGAGGGCGTCGAGCGGCAGGAACAGCTCGATTTCCTCAGGAACGAGCGTTGCGATGAGGTGCAGGGGTATCTGATCAGTCGGCCAGTGGAAGCTGACGGGCTGGCCGGGTTGTTGCGGATGCAACACTTGACTGAATGAACCCGATCCTCGACATGGAACTTCCCGCCAGACGCTTTTAGTGTCTGACGGGAAGTTTTTAACATGTGCTTAGTTGGTCACGAGTACTTCATCAATGTGATGCAGCAACTGCCCTTCGAAAAAAATGCTCACGCCAGTGACATGAGACTCGCCGGGTACTTTGTACTCGACGACTTTGTCGGTAATGACCGGCAGTGAAACTTCATTGGAAGATTCAAGTTGCAACTCCAGTCGCAGATCAAAGGACTTGTCCTGCATCGAGCTTCGTACCAGCTTCGGGGTAATGCCGGTGTGGGGTACGGTTACAGTGCCGAAGGTACGGAACGACGCGGCACCTGGCATGCGATCGATTTGTGCGGTCCAATCTTTGGTTGTGATTTTCATGGTAGTAACTCCTTTAGTTAAGTTGATTGCGTCCTGCGGGAGCCAATATATCGACTTTGACTTGATAGTGTCTGGAAAATTGAGAGGGGTATTGTAAGAAGACGTTAGTTGCTGAGTGAGTTGTCAGGTTCTTCGTTGGTCATGTTATCGATGACGCTGGAATATGTTGTTGGGGAAGTAGTCAGTAGTCAGTGATTGAATAGGCGGTTTTTCCCAGCCAGGGCTCAGGTCACGTCTGGGAACTCGTGGATCGGCAATGCAGAGGGTTTGCGCCAAGGCACAGGCTGCTACATCTGGCGATCCTCGGCCAAAACAAAGGGGCAGCGCGGCAATCCAGTTACGTTTTGGACGGGCAAAGCGCCAATTCTTGTAGTATAACTACAAGCTTGCTACATCCCGGCATTTGCCCATAACAAGAGTCCAGCCCCTTGAACCTGTTGCAACACATCGCCCAGTCACGCCACTTGCTGCGCAAGTCGGAGCTGAAAGTCGCCGATCACGTACTGCTTGATCCCGCGGCCGTGATGCATAGCTCCATGGCCGATCTTGCCCACAGCGTCGGCATCAGCGAACCGACCATCGTGCGCTTCTGCCGGGCCATCGGTTGCTCGGGCTTCCAGGACCTGAAACTCAAGCTGGCGCAAAGCCTGGCCGCTGGGGCGAGCTTCGGTCAGTTTGCGATCCATGAAGATGACTCGGTGGCGGACTACAGCCTGAAAATCTTCGACACCACCCTGCACACGCTGATGGAGGTTCGCGAGAAGCTTGACCCGGTGGCGTTGCAGAAAGCTGTCACGGCCATGTCCCAGGCCCAGCGTGTCGAGTTCTATGGCTTCGGCGCTTCGGGCGCGGTGGCGGCCGATGCCCAGCACAAGTTCTTCCGGTTGCTGCTGACGGCGGCAGCCTATTCCGACCCGCACATGCAGGCCATGTCGGCGGTGACGTTGAAACCCACCGATGTGGCGATCTGCATTTCCCAGTCGGGGCGTTCCAAGGACCTGCTGATCACCGCGAACCTGGTGCGTGAAAGCGGTGCCTCGCTGATCACCTTGTGCCCGAGCCAGACACCGCTGGCGGAGCTTTCCACGGTGAACCTGGCTATCGACGTGCATGAAGACACCGAGATCTACACGCCGCTGACCTCACGTATCGCCCACCTGGTGGTGATCGACGTCTTGGCAATGGGCGTCGCCATGGCCCGTGGCCCGAGCCTGGTCAACCACCTCAAGAGCGTGAAGCGCAGCCTTCGCAGCCTGCGGCTGTCGCCCAAGTCGGTGAAGGCGCTGGACGACTAAAGTCCCGAGCTTTGGGTTGAGGGGCTTTTGTGGCGAGGGAGCTTGCTCCCGCTGGGTTGCGAAGCGACCCCCAACGCTTATCCAGACACGCCGCATTGGCAGGTTTACGCAAGCTCCCTTGCCACAGGGTGTTATCTGCCCGAATTCATCGTTCTGTAACCCCCGCGCCGCCAAACGGTCATCGCGCGCCTTCATCGTGAAACTCCCGTATACGTCTTGGGAGTCTCGACATGACCCAGTCCTACGAAGAACGCAGCGCCGTCAAAACCCGTCGTCAGCAGGAAGATCAGCGCCGCATGGCGTTCCGTCGTGCCATCGAAGACCGCTATGAGCAGCGCCAGCTCCTGGCCGAGATCAGCGAATTTCCTGACGCGGCAGAATTCAACTACTGGCAGGCATCGTCGGTGGCTTCCCGTCGAAACGCTCAACCAGGCCAATGATCTGAGCGCGCTCGCCGCGCACGAACGCCAGGAAGGCGTGGGCCACCGGTGACAGGCGTTTGGCCCTGGCCTGCACCAGGCACCAACTGCGATACAGCGGCAATTCCTCCACCGGCAACTCGATGAGTGCGCCGGACGACAACTCCCGGCTCACGGCGTGGCGCGTCAACAGCGCCACGCCCAGCCCGGCCACCACGCATTCGCGCTGGGCTTCCGCCGACGCCACTTCCAGCGTCTGGGTGAAATGCACCCGTTTCTCCTTGAAGTATTCCTCGCAGGCCAGTCGCGTGCCGGAGCCCGGTTCGCGCAACAGCAGCGTGTAGGGCTCCAGGTCCTGCAAGCGCAGCGGACCCAGGTGGCTCAGCGGATGATCGGGCGGCGCCACGGCGACGATCGGATTGTTGAGGAAGGGCAGGAACTCCAGGCCCATGTCCTGGGGCACCATGGACATGATCACCAGGTCGTCGCGGTTGTCCGAGAGGCGGCGGATGACCTGGCCGCGATTGACCACCGTGAGGTTCAGATTGACCTCCGGATGCTGGCGCTTGAACGCGGCGAACAGGTGCGGGACGAAGTACTTGGCGCTGGATTCCACCGCCAGCTTCAATTGGCCTTGCAGCGACCCCTGCATGTCCGAGAGCTGCATATCGAGGTTTTCCAGGCGCCCGAAGATGTCTCGGCTGGCACGTTGCAGGGCTTCGGCGGCTTCGGTCATGTAGAGTTTCTTGCCGACATACTCGAACAGCGGTTGGCCAATCAGCTCCTCCAGGGATCGAATCTGTAGGCTAACGGCCGGTTGTGTGAGAGACATTTCGTCGGCTGCACGGCTGTATGACCTCAGGTCGCACACCTCGTTGAAAATCTGCAATTGACGCAATGTCATACGCATCAATGACTTACGCATTTTCTAAGCACTCTGGGGGCAGGCGGATAACGCAACTATAAGTCTTTGCTTATGCATGACCCAATAATTATTCATTTTTGTTAATCCACAGCCAGGACTAGTGTGGAGCTGCGACCAATTGTTACATCTGGTCACGCGTCGGCCTGGATCTCAGGCCGTGGTATCACCGGCTCAAGGGAACCTCCAATTGATAACAAAGATCCTGATCGCCAACCGCGGTGAGATTGCCGTCCGCATCGTGCGCGCTTGCGCCGAGATGGGCATTCGCTCGGTCGCGGTCTACTCCGACGCGGACCGTCATGCGTTGCATGTCAAGCGTGCGGACGAGGCCCACAGCATCGGCGCCGATCCGCTGGCCGGCTACCTCAACCCGCGCAAACTGGTGAACCTGGCGGTGGAAACCGGCTGCGATGCGTTGCACCCCGGTTACGGTTTCCTTTCGGAAAACGCGGAGCTGGCGGACATCTGCGCTGAGCGCGGTATCAAATTCATTGGCCCGTCGGCGGAAGTCATTCGCCGCATGGGCGACAAGACCGAAGCGCGCCGCAGCATGATCAAGGCCGGTGTGCCGGTCACGCCAGGCACCGAAGGCAACGTATCGGGCATTGAAGAAGCGCTGACCGAAGGTGATCGGATCGGTTACCCGGTGATGCTCAAGGCCACGTCTGGCGGCGGCGGTCGCGGTATCCGTCGCTGCAACAGCCGTGAAGAACTCGAACAGGCCTTCCCCCGGGTCATCTCCGAAGCCACCAAGGCATTCGGTTCGGCGGAAGTGTTCCTGGAAAAATGCATCGTCAACCCCAAGCACATCGAAGCGCAGATCCTGGGAGACAGTTTCGGCAATGTGGTGCACCTGTTCGAGCGTGATTGCTCGATCCAGCGCCGCAACCAGAAGCTGATCGAAATCGCCCCGAGCCCGCAGCTGACCCCCGAGCAGCGCGCCTACATCGGTGACCTGTCGGTGCGCGCGGCCAAGGCCGTGGGCTACGAGAATGCCGGCACCGTGGAGTTCCTGCTCGCCGAAGGCGAGGTGTACTTCATGGAGATGAACACTCGGGTGCAGGTGGAACACACCATCACCGAAGAAATCACCGGTATTGACATCGTTCGCGAACAGATCCGTATCGCTTCCGGGCTGCCACTGTCGGTCAAGCAGGAAGACATCCTGCACCGGGGTTTTGCGTTGCAGTTCCGGATCAACGCCGAGGACCCGAAAAACAACTTCCTGCCCAGCTTCGGCAAGATCACCCGCTACTACGCTCCTGGCGGCCCGGGTGTGCGCACCGACACGGCGATCTACACCGGCTACACCATTCCGCCGTTCTACGATTCGATGTGCCTGAAACTGGTGGTCTGGGCGTTGACCTGGGAAGAAGCGATGGACCGTGGCCTGCGAGCCCTGGATGACATGCGCCTGCAGGGGGTCAAGACCACTGCCGCGTATTACCAGGAGATCCTGCGCAATCCGGAATTCCGCAGCGGCCAGTTCAATACCAGCTTCGTTGAAAGCCACCCTGAACTGACCAACTACTCGATCAAGCGCAAACCCGAAGAGCTGGCCCTGGCCATCGCCGCCGCCATTGCCGCCCACGCAGGCCTGTAAGGAAAGTATGACCATGTCCAAGAAGATCTTTGTTACCGACACAATCCTGCGCGACGCCCACCAATCGCTGCTCGCCACCCGCATGCGCACCGAAGACATGCTGCCGATCTGCGACAAGCTCGACAAGGTCGGCTATTGGTCGCTGGAAGTCTGGGGCGGCGCGACATTCGACGCCTGCGTGCGCTTCCTCAAGGAAGACCCGTGGGAGCGCCTGCGCCAACTGCGCGCGGCGCTGCCCAACACTCGCTTGCAGATGCTCCTGCGCGGCCAGAACCTGCTGGGCTACCGCCATTACAGCGATGATGTGGTCAAGGCGTTCGTGGCCAAGGCCGCCGTCAACGGCATCGACGTGTTCCGTATTTTCGATGCGATGAACGACGTGCGTAACCTGCGGGTCGCCATCGAAGCGGTGAAGGCCGCCGGCAAGCATGCCCAGGGCACCATCGCCTACACCACCAGCCCGGTGCACACCATCGAGGCGTTCGTGGCCCAGGCCAAGCAGATGGAATCCATGGGTTGCGACTCGGTGGCGATCAAGGACATGGCCGGCCTGCTGACCCCGTATGCCACCGGCGAACTGGTGAAGGCGCTGAAGGCCGAGCAATCGTTGCCGGTGTTCATCCACTCCCACGACACCGCCGGCCTGGCCGCGATGTGCCAGCTCAAGGCCATCGAAAACGGTGCCGATCACATTGACACCGCGATCTCCAGCTTCGCCTGGGGCACCAGCCATCCGGGCACCGAATCCATGGTCGCGGCCCTTAAAGGCAGTGAATTCGACACGGGGCTGGACCTGGAACTGTTGCAGGAAATCGGCCTGTACTTCTACGCCGTGCGCAAGAAGTACCACCAGTTCGAAAGCGAGTTCACCGCAGTGGACACCCGCGTCCAGGTCAACCAGGTACCGGGCGGGATGATCTCCAACCTCGCCAACCAGTTGAAAGAGCAGGGCGCACTGAACCGGATGAACGAAGTGCTGGCGGAGATCCCGCGCGTGCGCGAAGACCTCGGCTTCCCGCCGCTGGTGACCCCGACCTCGCAGATCGTCGGCACCCAGGCGTTCTTCAACGTGTTGGCCGGTGAGCGCTACAAGACCATCACCAACGAAGTGAAGCTCTATCTGCAAGGCGGTTACGGCAAGGCGCCGGGTTCGGTGAGTGAAAAGCTGCGTCGCCAGGCCATCGGCAGCGAAGAGGTGATCGACGTGCGTCCGGCCGATTTGCTCAAGCCGGAAATGACCAAGTTGCGTGGCGAAATCGGTGCGCTGGCCAAGTCCGAAGAGGACGTGCTGACCTATGCCATGTTCCCGGACATCGGTCGCAAGTTCCTCGAAGAACGCGACGCTGGCACCCTGACCCCGGAAGTGCTGCTGCCCATCCCCGAGGCGGGCAGCGTCAGCTCCGCGGGCGGCGAAGGCGTACCGACCGAGTTCGTCATCGACGTTCACGGGGAAACCTATCGCGTCGACATCACCGGTGTGGGCGTCAAGGCCGAAGGCAAGCGTCATTTCTACCTGTCCATCGATGGCATGCCGGAAGAGGTCGTGTTCGAACCGCTCAATGAGTTTGTCAGCGGCGGCAGCAGCAAGCGCAAGCAAGCCACCGCGCCGGGCCATGTCAGCACCACCATGCCGGGCAACATCGTCGATGTCCTGGTCAAGGAGGGCGACGTGGTGAAGGCCGGCCAAGCGGTGCTGATCACCGAAGCCATGAAGATGGAAACCGAAGTGCAGGCGGCCATCGCCGGCAAGGTCACCGCCATTCATGTGGCCAAGGGCGACCGGGTCAACCCGGGCGAGATCCTGATCGAGATCGAAGGCTGAGTTAACAGCCTCGATACAACGCTTTAACCTCGGGGGGGCAGGTGCTCCCCTTTTTTTTGCCTGGCTTTGCGCGTCCCCCCGTGGGAGCGAGCTTGCTCGCGAAAGAGGTGTGACCACCAGCAAAAATGTTGAATGTGCCGACGCTTTCGCGAGCAAGCTCGCTCCCACAGGGATGGTGGTGTCTGCCGAAAATGAGTCAGAACATCATCCGCCACTGCCCCATCAGCGTGCCGTTGCGATTGTCCTGGCCGGTTTCACCCTTGTAGCTCACCCCCAATGTGTGTCGTGGCGAAACGGCCAGGTCCAGTCCGGCTTCCAGGAGCCAGCTGTCCCGGTCCAGCTCGATGCCCTCGACGGTATAGGCCTTGCCGCCGCCGACCAGACGTTGCCGAGAACTGCCTCGGACGTCGCCATAGAGGTGTTTCCAGCCGACATTCAGGCGCGGCGTCAACCGCGCTCCCTGGTCGAGAACGAAGGGGCGGGCGAGGTGCAGGCCCAGCTCGCTGGTGTAGTGGTCTTGGGTCTGGCTCTTGAACCGCAGCGCCGCGTCGCCACCTTTCTCCGTGAAGCGATCGCGTTGGTAGCGCTGGTAGCCCAGTTGGACATAGGGCTCGATATCGAAATGCCCGACGTCCAGGTTGTAGCCGACTTGCCCGAAGACCTGCTGCGTGTTGGCGTTGTAACGACCTTTGAGTCGATCGCTGAAACCGTTGAAAGCCACGTGGCGCTTGGTGCTGCCGTCGTGATCGCCATACACCGCGCCCAGGCGTAGCGCCAGCGGCCCATCCTGACGCAAGGCATAGGCGCCGACATGCCAACTGTCGAGCCGGCCCTCGAATCGATGACCGTCCAGCCGTGTCTCGCTTTTGGCGCCGATGACCCCCAGGCGCCAAGTCGGGTTGATCGCCCAGTCGGTTCCCAGCAGCAAACCTGTTGTCGAATGCTTTAGCGCGTAGTCGTCCAGATGCTTACCGATGCGGCCACTGTTGCCGATGGCCTGGACCCAGACCTGTCCATTGCCATGGGGGCCCTGCGAAGTGTCCTGGCCAATGGCCGCGAGCACCCCGGTGCTGATGGGGATGATGCTGCTCAAAGTGGCATTGCCCAGGTCGGCCACATCGTAGCCAGTGAGCTGGTCGATGGCGTCGGCGGCGGTCACCAAGTTGGTTCCGAGCAGGGCGTTGATGGCGTTGTTGGGTTCTGGTTGGGGCTCGATGGTTTGAGCCTGGACGGTGGGGGAATGGATAGTGCTGATGAGCTTGGGTGATTCGACGGGTGGATTTGCGAGGGCCTCTACATCCGGCTGGCCACCAACTGCCTCGGCAACGGTGGGCGCTTCGATAAGCTCAGGTGCGTTCGGTTTGACCTGTTGCACGTCTTCAATCGCCTTCACAAATGATTGCGCGTTATCGGTATTCGCTGCCTGCGTTATCGGCACCCTGTTGCGGGCATAGGTCAGGCTGACTTGAGTTTCTGTGTAGTCCGGTTTCACTTCCAAAAAAGCCGGGTCACTGTCGATCTTTCCAAACTTACCCACGACCTCCTTCGCTTCGAGCACGATGTGGTTGCTGCTGCCGACATATTCGCCTGGCACGGCGACAACTTTCAGGGTCGCATCGCCCAGTGTCGCGGTACCGCCGACCTTGATCGTGGCGCTGCCTTTCTCTGTGCCGATGCCGTAGACCATCGTCGCGTTCTTGGAAAATTTAAGGTCGTTGGCAATTGAAGGGGCGCCGATTACAGGGCCGACTTCCATCGTCCCCGCCACATCCAATGCGTCGACCGTCCCGTTGCCGCTGAACTTGGCCTTTTTCCCCACGAAGACAGGCCCGGTCACTGTGCCCTGGTTGGCGAACTCACCAAGAACGTGTACCGCCCCACCTATACGGCCGATGTTAATCAGTTTGGCACCCGAATCGATCAAGGTTTGGCTGTCGAAAGCCTTGCTGTTCGACCATTCGCCTCGCTTCAAATACAGATCCTGGAAATGGCCTATTTCACCCAGTTCGCCTCCCTTGGCGATATCCAGTTGCAAGACATTGGCACCGCCGCCACCGTCGGTGAGCCCGACGAGTTCGCCCTGCCTGCTGACAAGTACCAGATCGTCGCCGCCGTCCTGCGACAGCGGCATTTCCTGGGCGTTGGTGACCCGCTTGATATTGATGCCCGGCGTAGCTGCGAACGCCTTGAGGCGAGCCTGCATTTCGGCGGTCGTTTCGAATGGACGGGGTGGCCCGTCAACGGACTGCGCCATCGAAACCTCGACACAACCAAGTGCCAAGGCAATTGCCAGCGCGAGATGCTGGGGCAGAAACAGGTTTTGGGTAGGCATCGAATGGGACCTCTGATGGAAGAGGTCGCACTTTAAAAATTCCACCTGGGCGGCGATGCCAGCCGTTTTCTCACTGCGGGCAAGATTCGGCGGATGAAATCTGTAGGCTGTTCATGCTGTGATCAGCGTGGCGGTTCGTTGGCTTTCATGGTTCGAAGCTTTGCCTTACAGCCCGAACGGACCTTTCTATTTGACCGGCGTTTGACGGAGCAATACCCCGCCACTCGGCACCTCGCCTAGGCTCGGTGCATGGTTAGGAATGAACGCGTTTCTCCTGTGGGAGCGAGCTTGCTCGCGATAGCGGTGAGGCAGTTTGCGGTGATGTTGGCTGTGCCGACGTCATCGCGAGCAAGCTCGCTCCCACAGGTTTTTGTACCGGGCCATGCGGGTGAGTCATATCGGCGACTCTGGCAACGGCTCAGCGGTTATTCAGATACGCCTTCCCATAATGCCGCTCCATCCGCGCCTGGATCAGCTCCAGCGCAATGGACATCAACCAGTAAATGATCGCCGCGGTGGTGAGCATTTCGATGTAGCGATAGCTGGAGCGACCATAGGACTGCGCCAGGAACATCACCTCCCAGACCCCCATCACCGAGATCAGCGAAGAATCCTTGAGCATCGAGATGAATTGGTTGGTGGTCGGCGGGATGATGGTGCGCATGGCCTGGGGCAGGGTGACGCGCCAGAAGATCACGGTTTCGCTCAGGCCCAGGGCGAGGGAGGCTTCGCGTTGGCCGTTGGGGACGCCGAGGATGCCGGCGCGGAAGATTTCGCTCAGGTAGGCGCCGTAGTTCAGCGACAGGGCGATGATCCCGGCGGCGATGGCGCCCGGGACCACGCCCAGTTGGGGCAGGCCCAGGTAGATCAGCAGGATCTGGATCAGCAGGGGCGTGCCGCGAAAGAACGACGCGTAGAAACTGGCGATGCCGAACGCCACCGCGCTGCTGGACAGGCGCGCCAGGGCGGTGATGAAGCCCAGCAATGACGAGGCGACGATCGAGCACAGGCACAGAAACAACGTCAGCACCGCACCCTGCAAGAAGCCATTGGGCGCCAGATGCACACCCAGCAGGTTCGGCAGTTTGTCGAGGATGATGGAGAACTTCAGGTCGAAGCTCAGGAAGAAGCTCGCGAACAGCACCAGCATGGCCGCCCAGGTCAGATACAGCCGGGTGCGGAAACCGAAGATTTTCTGCAGGCGTGACTCAGCCACCGATGGCGGTGGCTGAGGGGGTGGAAAAGAAGTCATTGGGTGATGTCGGCGCCGATCCATTTTTGCGAGAGTTTGCTCAAGGTGCCGTCCTGTTTCAGCTGGGCGAAGACTTCACGCACCTTGCTGTCCCACTGGGCGTCGCCTTTTTCGATGGCCACCGAGTTCGGTTCGGAATAGAGCGGCTCGCCGGCCAGCTTGAAGCGCTTGTCTTCGGTCAGGCGCGGTTGCGCCGTCACCAGGTTCGTCAGCACCGCGTCCAGGCGCACCCCGGTGCCCAGGCCCAGGTCCTGGAACGCCACGTTGTCGGTGTCGTACGGGGCGACCTGCACGTCCTCGAACGGATAGCTCAGCTGGGTATCCTCGGCGCCTTCGATCACCAGGTTCTTGTTCAGGTAGCTTTCGTAGCTGGAGGCGCTGGTCAGGCCGACTTTCTTGCCGCTCAAGTCCTTGGCACCGTGGATACGGTCGTCCTTGGCGTTGACCACGATCACCGCGGGCGAAGCGTAGTACTGCACCGGGAAGTCGAACACTTCGGCGCGAGCCTTGCTCGGCGTCATGGAGCAAATGCAGATGTCATAGCGCCCGCTCCAGTGACCGGCCGCGATCACGTCCCAGGAAGGCGTCTCCAGGCGCAGTTTCACCCCCAATTTCTGCGCCACGGCCTTGGCCACGTCGACGTCGAAACCGTCGAGCTGGTTCTGTTCGTTGAGGAACGAGAAGGGCGGATAGCTTTCCATCAACACGCCGACCAGTTCTTTTTTCTGTTCGATGCGATCCAGCGTGGCACCGGCAAACGCTTGCGAAGAGGCGGCCAGCAGCGTCAGACCCAGGGCCAGCAATGGTTGTCGTTTCATGTGAGGGCCTGTTAGAAAAATAAGTTGTAGTTCTCTGAATGGCGCGTATTAAATAGTTATAAGAACAACTCCGGTAGTGAGTATTTTTCATAAGCTTATGAGTGAATCGCATATGGGCGCAGCAACGACAGTCATTCTTGATGGCGGCATGGGCCGCGAACTGCAACGCCGGGGCGCGCCGTTCCGCCAGCCCGAGTGGTCGGCCCTGGCCTTGAGCGAAGCGCCCCAGGCGGTAGAAGCCGTGCACGCGGCCTACATTGCCAGCGGCGCCAACGTGATCACCAGCAACAGCTATGCGGTGGTGCCGTTCCATATTGGCGAAGCGCGTTTTGCCGCCGAAGGCCAGGCCCTGGCCGCGCTGGCTGGCGAGTTGGCGCAACGGGCGGTGCAGGCCTCAGGCAAAACGGTGCGCGTGGCCGGGTCGCTGCCGCCGCTGTTCGGTTCCTATCGGCCGGACCTGTTCGACGCTTCCCGCGCCAGTGAACTGTTGGCGCCCCTGGTAAACGGCTTGGCTCCCCATATCGATTTGTGGTTGGCCGAGACCCAAAGCTCCACGGTCGAAGCGCGGGCGATTCACGCCGGTTTGCCGAAGGACGGCAAGCCGTTCTGGCTGTCGTTCACCCTGAAAGACGAAGACACCGATGAAGTGCCGCGCCTGCGCTCCGGCGAACCAGTGGCGGAGGCCGCGGCGGTGGCGGCCGAACTGGGCGTCGAGGTGCTGCTGTTCAACTGCAGCCAGCCGGAAGTGATCGGCGCGGCGATTGACGCTGCCCGCGAAACCTTCGAGCGCCTGGGCGTGGCGATCCACATCGGCGCCTACGCCAACGCCTTTCCGCCGCAACCCAAAGAAGCGACCGCCAACGACGGGTTGGACCCGCTGCGCGAAGACCTCGATCCACCGGGTTACCTGCAATGGGCGGCGGACTGGCACAAGCGCGGAGCCAGCCACTTGGGCGGCTGCTGCGGGATCGGGCCGGAGCATATTGCGGTGTTGGCGCAGCAACTGGGCTGAACCGTCTGGCGGGTGACTGCCCTCACGCCAGGCCGGCCCCACGGCCATCGATAGAGGGCGACACGTGGGATTACGTTTTTCGCCAGGCTGCCTAGCCACGCTATAAATATGTATGCCGTTTGGGCGGCGACGGCGCGATAGGGTCCGGATTCTTCAATCAGAACCGGACCATTCAGATGGCTATTTTCTCCAAAGGCGACCCGGCCAACGCCGTCGTCCCCCAGGGTGAACCGCTCAGCGCCCAGGCAAAGGTGCAACTCAGGCAACTGGAGTTGCTGGACAACAACCAGATTCAACTCACCCAGTTGTTTGCAGGCCTTCCCACGTTCGACGGGGTGCTTGGGAACCTGCTGGTCAGTCTGCTCAAGACGAAGATTCCCGCCGACAGATTCCGCCCATCGCTGCTTGCGGATATCGATCCGGATAACTGCTATGTGAACCGCTTTACCACGGACCAGACCGGTGGCCGCGCCCTGGCGTCCTCGGAGCGTTTCACCGATGTCCTGCGCAACGGTTTGCTCAGCGACACGGCGCCTGACTTCACGAACGGTGGCGTCGGCTTCTTCACCCGTCCGGACTCGCTGGAGGAGGCCGACAGCGTATTTGCCCGGCAACCGGACGCGCAGACGCTACGGGCCTTGGCGTCGGTGTTCCATATTTCCCGGCCCACGGCAAACGAACGGCTGAAACGTCAGTTTCGTGACGAACTGGCGCGCTTTCGCCTTGGCAAGAACCGGGGCGACGCCAGCGAGGCGACCGCACCGTCCACGGCTGAAGCGGTCCTCGCCCAACTGCTTTCCCAACGATTCCTGCACCTGTTCAACTTGTATAAAGCGGATCGGGATCCTGCTGCTCCACTCACCCAAGCCGCGCGAATCCAGCAGGCCGATGACGATCGCCTGCTGGACCTCATCACCACCCATCCTTCCCAGGCTGACAGGAACCGGTTGCTACGGGCGCCCATTCCCCACGCCTATGCCGTCCTGCTCGACCAGGGCACGGCCTCGCCGCGGAAATGGCCCGCGGCAATGGTGATCAAGTTCACGGATCGGCCCTCGTTGTTCCTGTATTCCCTGGAACGCGGGCTGCAGCGATTTCACTCTTTCCAGGACCTGGTCGACAACGTCCGTCCGCTCCACGAGGGCCAGGAACGCTCGATCCGGGATATGTCCTCTGAATTGGCCGGGCATGTGTTCGAGGTGGCGGCAGCGGATTTGCTGCAGATGCAAAGTGCCGCCCTGGAGGCGGTGTTGACTGCGCCGGACAACGCAACGGTGCCGGTGGATGTCTTTGCCCAGCGAACGGAAGCTGCCCTTGGCTTGCCCATGTTGTCGCTGACCGGGCCGCTGGCGGCCCGCCAGGAAACCTTGGTGGACAATCGTCGCCCGGGTTTCTACAAAGCCGCGACGCTGGCCGAACAGGCCCGCTATCGCCATCTCGAAGATCGGGTGTTCCAGGCCGTCTACGCGCTGGGCAGCGGTGTCCCGACGCTGGTGCAGTTCACTCGCCAGAAGATCCGGCAATACCTTCAGCAAAGCATCCACCCGCACATAGAGCCGGATCCGGACCGGACCATGGTCAGGCTGTTCTTCGGCGATCGGGCCAATCCGAGGCAGTCCCGGACCAGCAGCCTGACGCAGTTGATGCTCGATAATCTGCGTGCACCGCAGTACCCGAACGCCATGAGAGAAGTGCTGGCCGTTGACCTGGTCGACCGGCATGGTCAACGTGTCCGGCACCCGGCAAGCGGTTTCCTGATCACGGTGACCGGGAGCGAACTGGCCAGGATGGCGTCGAGCATCGATGCCGGTGGCCGCTATGAAATCCTGCTTCGCGAACAAATGAATACGCCGCACTACAAGGCGGCCTGGCAGGCGGCGTACCTGGCCAACCTGGCGTTCAAAGGTTACGCGGCCGGGCTCCGGGGCGACGAAGTGTTCAAGGCGA
Source organism: Pseudomonas sp. NFACC56-3 (assembly GCF_900100025.1). Classification (NCBI taxonomy): domain Bacteria; kingdom Pseudomonadati; phylum Pseudomonadota; class Gammaproteobacteria; order Pseudomonadales; family Pseudomonadaceae; genus Pseudomonas; species Pseudomonas sp. NFACC56-3. The sequence continues at coordinate 107,379 of NZ_FMTK01000017.1, forward strand.
CGGTGATCAATCCCGACGCCAGCCCACCGAAGGCGCAGAAGCGGGTCGCGGGCTGGCTGGAGGCGCTGCTGCAATCGCCCACCGCTGCCAAGCGCCCATCGGTCGGCGGGCGCAGCGTGCGCGTCTACGGACTGCTCTTGGGCGGCACCGTCGGCTTGCAGCATGGCACGACGGGCAATGCGATCAGCATCGATGGCGTGCTGATTCTTTCTGACCAGCCGGGGCCGCTGATCGAGGGAACCGTAGGCGTCTATTTCCCGGACAGCCCTCATGGCGATGACTTCCATGAATTTTCGGACCTGAGCGACGGCGTCACGGGGTTGCTGCAACAAGAAGAATGGCGCACGTACTTCCGTTCGCGCATGTCCACCCTCGACCCGGAGGAGATCAAGCGTGCGTTAGGGCAATATCGCGGTCGCCCCCTGGTCCGTGGGTTCCTGATCAGTGGCAACTTCCTCGAGGACTTTCACCGGGCCCACGTCAATTTTCACAGCGCCCATGCCGATCACCGCTCCAACAGTAACCGGGATATCAGTCACCAAACCGCTATGAGGCTGGCGATGATGGTGGTGGAGCTGGTCATGGACCTGGCAGGCCTGCTGCTTATCCCCGGTTTCCAGATGCTGACACGTGCGGTCAAAACGGGTTTGCTGGTGCTCAAGACCGGTGCCGTGCCCACGCACCTGGACACGCTGACGTTCGTGCACACGGTGGCGAACACCCGACGGTCACCAGGCCTCGGCGGCGTGCCATTCAAGGTGCGAGGCCAGGGGACTTTCCTGCCGGTAGCGGCTCGGCAGAACTCGACTGAAGCGCTGCTCGGATTGCCCCTGGAGGACGCGCTGTACCGCCGTTATGCCGTGACGGATACCGCGTTGCTCCGTGGGCTGTCAGCGGATACCCGGGGCTTCTATCGCCCCGCCATCACCGACGGCGCCACGGGCCGCGTCACGCGCCAGGTGTATGTACGGCAACCCGATGGGACGGTGTTCCGGGTGCACGACCATACGCCGCTCAACGCCACCGAAGCCACCATCGTCAACCCGGCCACAGGGTTGAGCATCCGCTCCAGCGGGGTGATGAGGAGCACCGTGGCGCGTGGGCCCGATGGCGAGTGGCGCGCCGTAGGGTATGGCCTGGGCGGAGGAGGCAAGCGCCCGTCGCAAGGCTCTCCCCAGCCGGGCCCTTCAGATCCCAAGCGATCGGCACCCTCGCTTCGCGCCGTTTCCGACCTGATCCGTACACCAGGGGTATGGGACGTCCAGATCATGGAACTGGTGCCTTCCTTCATCACCCGCATTCCAAGTTGGCCGCGAAATCGCAGCTTGCTGATCATCGACCGACGCCATGGGCACCGGGATTGGACCGTGCGTTTCACGCCAGGGCAGTACGAAAGCAGCTACCCATCGGGCACGCATCCGCTCAGGTCAAGCACCGACGTGGTGCTGATACGCACGGGGGAAAACCACTACACATTGAGGCTGGCTGACAATACGGACGTCACGTTCGCGGCCGACGGCGATTGCTTCTTCAACGCCGTCGCGCGGGGATTGAACGAGGGGCAGGCGCAGCCGACGGTTTCGATGCAGGGGCTGCGCAATGAAGCGGCCGCCTACATCGATCAGCACCCGGAGCTCAACAATTACCTGGTGACGCAGCCCACTGGGTTGCAGCAGGCGCTCGTCGATAATGCCCGTCCCTTGGAGAACCTGTTGGGCGAGGGGGCGGTATTCGACCTGAGTCAGATTGTCTACGGGGTGCGCAACCCGCATAACCTGTTTCAACCGCTGCTGAGGCTCTTGCACCTGCATGCAGATGACATGGCGCGCCGGGTATTGAACCAGGCATCGGACGCCGCCTTGCCGCCGGAAATACTGCGCCACATCGGTAGCTTCGTGTCTCCACGGGCTCCGGGGCGACCGGTGCTGAGCAGCATTCCCTACTACACCCAGAATGATCAGTCCCTGCGGAGCTTTTTCGAGGACACGCTGCTGGCGCCTGTCGAGCCTACGGAAGTGGGCGAACTGCTCAACAATGAATTCCTCATGTTCTCCCAGGACGTGATCCATATCATGCTCGAGTACGGGGTCAAGGCCCGGGACCTGACCGATCACCACCCCAAGAACAGCATGGCATACGTCCGCTACGACCAGGCCGTGCATGGTCATCTCAGCGAAGAGCAGCTCGAAAACACGCTCAACGGTGCCTATCTGGTGGACAGCGGCGACTTGAAGAAGGTCGGGACAAGGTTCAAGGAGGAAACCGGCCGCAGCATGTTCGACGATGAAGATCTGTTGGCGCAATTTATCCAATACGATCGGGCCGAGGACCTGGTCGACCTGCTGACTGTCGCCCTCCAACGATTCCCTATCTTGTCGAGGCGGGCGACCATCCTGCTCAAGTCACCCTTGATCGCTTCCAACCTGGGCGGGCTGTTCCCCTTGAACCTGCTTGCGCAATGGATACGCACCCCTGGCTTATCCGATGCGCGGCTTGAACTCATTGCCCAATATCTCACGGGCCGTTATGACGAATTGGAGCTGTACGGCAGCGTCGATATCCGCTGGATGCAGCCGTTCGATGATTGGAATCTGCAAAACCTGTTCACGCATCGCAAGGCCCTGCTGGAGTTCTCCGGCTATATGCTGGAGGCCCGATACGTCAGGGACAGCGACTTGTCTGCTGTCGCCAGGTTGTTCAGTACGCCGGGCCAGCCGTTTTCCAATAGCCGGATCGCTGTCCTGTTCGACAGGCCGGACCTGTGGTGGTCCATTCTCGCCATGCGCGGGATCACGCGCGCAAGCGCCCGGAGCATTTGGCTGGATCTGACCGGGCCGCACTTCAGCAACGACAACATCCGGTTCGTGCTGGGCCGGCCCGGTGCGCTCGACAGCGAGTCAACGTTCGCGAGCGCCTTGATCGACAGCCTGACCCAGGACGAGGCTCGGGCACATCAGCTGATTTTGGATGCCTACAGCATGAGCGACAGGCAAGCCCAGTACTTCCTCTACAACTTCGATTTTTCGGGGGGGCTTGCGGGGCACAGCCGGTTGGATTTCGCCAGTTATGTGAACGCCCATGGGGCCATACCGCAATGGGCCTGGCCGTTTGCCCGAAGAGGGGTGACGCCCGAGGTGCTCAAGCCATTCCTGGCCACGAGGAAACCGCCTGAGTCCTGACAGGCCGTCTTCCAAAAACCGTGGCGAGGGAGCTTGCTCCCGCTGGGCTGCGCAGCGGCCCCAAAGGCCGGACGCAATCGACCTGACGCACCGAGGCGGCAGACTCTAGGGCTGCTGCCCCCCCCAACGGGAGCAAGCTCCCTCGCCACGGGTTTACGGGGCAAGTGGCCGGCATCGAATCTAGGACCGGCACTCCACCAAGCCGCGCACCTGCCCGTTCTCGCGCTGGTTCTCGTCGCTCAACCAGCGCTCGAATCCGGCGCCAATGGCTGGCCACTCCGAATCCAGCATCGAATACCACGCGGTGTCGCGGTTCTGGCCCTTGACTACCATGTGCTGGCGGAACACGCCTTCGAACGTGAACCCCAGCCGTTCGGCGGCGTATTTGGAACGAGCGTTGCCGTTGTTGCACTTCCACTCCAGCCGGCGATAACCCAGGGCGAAAGACTCCTTGGCCAACAGGTAGACCGCCTCGGTGCTTTTCGGCGTGCGCTGCATCGGTGCGCCGAAGGTCACGTGGCCGATCTCGATGCGGCCCTGGGCCGGGACGATGGACATGAGGCTGAGAATGCCCTGCACCTCGCCGCTGGCGCGGTCGATCACGCTGAAGAAATACGGGTCGGTGCTGGCGGCGTGGTTGTTCAGCCAGGCATCGAACGCGTCGCGCTCCTTGAACGGGCCATAGGGCAAGTAATCCCAGAGTTTCGGGTCGGCCCCGGGGCCTTCGAGGGCTTGCCACAGGCCGTCGGCGTGCCGCGCCGGATCGAGTTTTTCCAGGCGGATGAAACGCCCTTCGAGCAATTGCGCGGAGGGCGCCGGGACACCTTTCCAATCAGCGAGTGAAGACGACATGGGGCGCTCCTTAAAGGGCTTTGCGAAATTGAATGAAGCCTGGGCGCTCGGCGATGCGCTCGTACAGCTGGATCGCCGTGGCGTTGGTTTCGTGGGTCAACCAGTGCACCTTGCAGCAGCCATCGGCCTTGGCGGTGGCGTAGACGAACTCGATGAGCTGGCGACCCACACCGGTGCCACGGCTCTGTTCTGTCACCAGCAAATCTTGCAGGTAGCAGGAGTTCTCGATGCTCCAGTTCGAACGGTGATAGATAAAGTGCACCAGGCCCACCGCCGTGTCGCCCTTCCAGGCCAGGGCAGCATGGGTCGGTTCACGCTCATCGAGCAAGCGCTGCCAGGTGCTTTGGCTGACCGCCTCCGGCAGTTCGGTGTTGTAGAAGCGCAGGTAGGCTTGCCACAACGGCAACCAGGCGGCGTGATCGTCGGCGCTGACGCGGCGGATGTCGAGTTGGCTCATGTTCACTCCTTGGACGATGATTCAGGCATCAGGTGGGCGAGGGCCCGGTCCTGTGGGTCGGGGCTGGCGGCGAGCCCGCTGCGTACCCCGGCGGCATCCGCAGGGCTGCGGTTCTGGCTGAGCTTGCGCTTGCCTTCCAGGCGTTGGACGGGCAGGGCGAAGCCGACGATGGCCTTGAGCATGCTGTCGATGTACTCCGGCGGTGCATCGTCGATTTTCCAGGGCTGCTCGCGAGCGGTTTCGTGGCGGTCGGTGAGGGCGCCGACCAGATTGCGCAGGCGCTGCGCGTCGCTGAACACCTCAGCGCTGCCGTAGGCGTGGACGGCCACGTAGTTCCAAGTCGGCACGACTTTGCCGTGTTCGGCCTTGCTAGGGTAGAAACTCGGGCTGACGTAGGCCTCGGCACCGGCGAATATCACCAGAGCCTCGGTGCCGGCTTGCAAGTCGCGCCATTGTGGATTGGCCCGGGCCATGTGCCCGTAAAGGGTGCCGTTAGGCCCCTGTTGCGTGTCCAGCAACAGCGGCAGATGGCTGGCCTGCAAGCCGTGTTCACCGTGGGTGATCAACACGGCCAAGCGGCAATCGCCCATCATCTGGTGCAACTGGGGCAGGTCTTCGACGGCAAAGGCTTTGGGGTTGTACATGATGATTTTCCTTGGCGAATGCGAGCATCCTAGGCAGGCTATTGGTCTGTTGTAAGAGCCACTTCCGGCCAATTCGATAGGTCCATTCGCGAGGGCTTTCATGCACAACGTCGTGCCGCCACTGTCGTTCAACCCTGCAGGCATCGAGCTGGACCGCCGCCAGGGCCTCAGCCGCCAGCTTTACCAGGCGTTGCGCGCCCGGGTGCTGGACGGACGCCTGGCCAGCGGCACGCGCCTGCCGGCCAGCCGTGACCTGGCGGCGGCCTTGTCGATTTCCCGCAACAGCGTGGTGCGGGCCTACGACCAGCTCTACGCCGAGGGCTTCATCGAAGGGCGGGTAGGGGACGGCACCTATGTGGCGAAACTGTCCTCGACGACCCTGCCGCTGAAAAACATATCCACAAAAGTATCCACAGGGTTTTCAACAGGCTTACCCACAGCCTTATCCACAGATTGGCTCGATTTGCCTGTGATTTCATCCAGTAAAGTTATCCACAGCGGTGCGCTGAATCGGGTCGAAAACCACCATTTACCCCAGCCGCCCAGTGGCCCGCCGCGAGCATTCAGGGTCGGTGTGCCGGCTTTCGATCTGTTCCCTTTCGACGTCTGGGCCAAGCTGAACGCGGCTTTCTGGCGCAAGCCGGATCTGCAACAGTTGTGTTATGGCGACCCCCAAGGAGATGCGCGCTTGCGCGGGCTGATTGCCGCTTACTTGCGCAGCTCCCGGGGGCTGCACTGCACGGCTGAACAAATTGTGATCACCAGTGGCGCACAACAGGGCATCAGCCTTTGTGCACAGCTGCTGGTGGACCCGGGCGACGTCGTGGCGGTGGAAAATCCCGGGTATCGCGCGGCCGGGCATGCGTTCGCCGTCGCCGGTGCCGACGTCAAGGGCGTGCCGGTCGATGATGAGGGCCTGGATTGCACGGCGCTCGGTGGGTTGAGCCACTGCCGGCTGGCCTACGTCACCCCGTCCCACCAGTACCCGACCGGGGTGGTCATGAGCCTGCCACGGCGCCTGGAACTGCTGGCGTGGGCCGAACGCAACGACGGCTGGATCGTCGAGGACGACTACGATGGCGAGTACCGCTACAGCGGCGCGCCCCTGGCGCCCTTGGCGGCATTGGATCGCCAGGGGAGGGTGCTTTACGTCGGTACGTTCGGCAAAGTGGCGTTCCCGGCCTTGCGCCTGGGCTACCTGGTGCTGCCGCCGGGCCTGGTCAACGCCTTCGCCCGGCGTCGTGCCGTGGACGTGCGCCATTCCGAAGTCAGCACCCAGGCGGTAATGGCCGAGTTCATGGCCGCCGGGCATTTCCAACGGCACATCCGGCGCATGCGACGGGCCGCGCTGGTCCGCCGAGACGCGCTGCTGGCGGGTTGGCCCAAAGACATTTCAGGGGTTGGCACCTTGCCGACCGTCGTGGCCGGGCTGCACGTCACGGTGCCGGTGGACAGCCTCGCCCGGGAACGCGAACTGATCGCCCAGGCGACGGCGGTGGGGGTCGAAATCAATGGCTTGAGCAGTTATTGGTTGCCGACCACGGCCTCGACACAAGTGCGGGCCGGGCTGGTGCTGGGCTTCGCGGCCGTGCCGCCCGCGGCGATCGCTGCCGCACTGGCGAGCCTGGCCCAAGCCTGGAGGCCCTGACACCCCGGTTCATGACCGTAATACGGTTCACTTAAGGTAATCGACAAATCCGTGGCGAGGGAGCTTGCTCCCGCTGGGCCGCGAAGCGGTCCCAAAACCTGCCAATGCGGAGTATCAGACATACCACACCCGCCGGTTTACGACTGCTTCGCAGCCGAGCGGGAGCAAGCTCCCTCGCCACAGGTCGATCATTTTCCTAAATGAATTGCATTGGGCTCATGAACGGCCTTTATGAAAGAACACTTCCTTGGCCTGATCCACGGCAATTTCGCTGCGGTAATGGTCGACCAGTTGACGTTGGGTGAGGGGCTGGATGTCTTCGACATCAACGACTTCTTGACTGGCTTGCTCGATGGTTTTCAAGCGTGCAGACAGGAACGCGTGGGCGGGTACCCAGTTTGTCGAATAACGAAAATCCGCGAACCAAAGGGTTTTATTGGTCTTCACGTCTTTGATCTCGTACCGGTCGAGATAGCCGTAGGGCGGGGTCTTGATGCGTTGACGGCTCTTTTGTTTGGTGATGGAAATCTGGTTCCGGCTCTTGAGCCACAGGATGCTGCTCATGGTCGGCGGGCGTTGCTTGATGAGATTCAAGACCGTGTCGAAGCCCAGGATGTAAAGGGCGCTCGATTCCCTTTCGAGTTGCGCGCGCAAGGTTTCGGCCGCGCGCCGTTGTTCTGCCGGCAATTCGAACGTTTCGTTGGACGCCACGCCTTGTGCCTGGTCGAGCGCTTTTTTGATTGCCGCGCTGATTTTCTCCATCCTGCCGGCGTGGGCGTTGAGGATCATCCCGAGTCCGGTGGGCGTTTGGGTGGGTTTTTTTGCGGTTGCTTCGATCTGCGCCTTGAACGCCGCCAGGCCGTTGATCAAGTCATTGCCCTTGGCGACGCTGATGTTCAATGCCGGGACAGCGGCCGGTGCAGCATCGGGCTTCATGTGAGGAATCCATTCGCCAGTTTCCTTGCGGTGGAACGTGACGATGACCTCCCCAGAGAAGGGTTTTTTCACATCGACCCAGTCCGTTTCCTCCATGAGCTTGGACAAGCGCGGCTCGCCACTGACCAGGCCCCAAAAGCGCGCGCGGATGAATTTTTTCCGAGGCCTGGGCCGTTGTTCGTAAGGCGCCCCCGAGCTTCGCTGATTCTTTCTTTCCTCCAAGGCGGTCCCCAGGTGACGCAACGTCCATTGCTCCAGCATGGCGATCCCCGAGCGCAGTCGAGCCAGTTGTAACGGCTGCACGCTGCCCTTGTATTCGTTACCCAGGTATTGGAGGTGTTCATCGATGGCAGCGAACTGTTCGGCCAGGCTGCCGAATGCATCGATTCGCTCGTCCAGCCGGATCACGCTTCGCTCATCGATCGCGTCACGCAGGCTCTGGAACGCCACCGTGGCGTTATCGACGACCTGATTGAGCGCCTCCCAGCCTTCGGGCATCGACTCGACGCTTTCCAGCGACAGGCAGAGATGGCGATACATATCCAGCTTGATCATACGAAGATCGGCGCCCGTGTAGAGCGGCATTTTCTTGCGGTGCCGATGGACAAACTCGAAGCCTTCGTAGCCCACAGTCTTCAGCTCGGTGAAGCGCGTTTCCATGTAGTCCAGGCGTTCGATCATGTCGTCGCCGACGCTGATCATGCTCTCGGCCGCGTCGATGTGCTGTTGCTCCAGCACCTCGACTCCGGAGGTGATCATGCCCTTGGCCTTGTTCAAGGCCGGGATGAATCGTTCCTGGAGTGCCTCCATTTCGGCGAAGGTGAAATCGATCTGCGCGTTCAGGTAGCCGAGCCGGGTGCGAGCGTAGTCGGGCCTTGACTGGAAGAGCGGCCATTCCATCAATGTTCGCAACGCTTGCTCATAGTTTTGCCGCTGTGTTTTCAACAGGTCGACATATTCGTCGCGCTTTACTTCCTTGGCTGGCCCCGAAGCCTCGTTCATTTCCTTGGCTTGCATGGTCAACAATTTCTGGTTCTGTGGTTTTTTTTCTTCGAACCGGTTCAGCGAGGCAAGCAGCTCGGTCCGGCGTCGTTGCGCGTCGGCGATGACTTTCTGACGGATGCCTTTGGAGCCGCCGCCACTTAATCGCAGGCGCGTATCGATATGCCATGTGCCGTGCGTATCATTGATCAGGGGCGGTCCCTCGTGGTTGGGATCTTTCCCGTCGACGATAGAGACCGACTCGCCTTCGACTTTCACTTTGAACCAGCTCCCCGCCATTTTTGCGTACCAGTTCCCGCTTCGTTCGTAGAGCCCTTTTAGCGCGCCTGCGGCCTGGAGTTGCCCAGGGTCTGCGGGCTCGTCGATGCTCAAGGCGTCCAGGAGCCGGATGCTTTCCCTCGAGCGTCCCATCAAGGCGCCACTGGAACGGATGGACTTGTAGCGTTCGGTCGGCAGCGCGGTGCTCGACAACGGTTCGAGCTGTTCTATTACCAGTTGATGCTCGGGTTTTGGCAGGCTCTCCAGTTCGCGCACCTCCTTCGATACCTGCCGATTCGAACTCCTGGTGGCCCTGGCGCGGTCGATGGCATGGGTAATGATCGCCAATGCGAGGTTCAACAGCAGGTCGGCGAACGCCTCCCACTGGGTCGGGCGGTTGGCTTCGTCGTTGTGTTGCGTCAGTTTGTCGATGTCGTCCATGATCTGCCAGAGCCAGGTCGCGGTGCCGACGGCGGTCCCCAGGTAAGGCAAGACCAGGTTGAAAATCAGCCAGCCTGCCTGCTTGAAGGTCTGCCAGCGATTTTCACGGTTGGACACCGCTTGCCGATCGGCCAGCTCCACCAGTGCATCAGCGTTGGCCTTGAACAACTGCGGCAGGAAATCCGCCCCAAGGATCTTGTCGGTCAACCTGACGGGACCACTGTTGGCCAATGAGGTCAAAGGCGCGGCCACGAACGCCACGATGCTCCAAGGGGAGGGCAGCAAGTCGGGGAAGACGAACCGGCCGTAGTCGTCGCGCACCCCATCAGGCAACCACGCCAGTACCGATTGACGCAAAGAAGGGGTTTGCCGGATCGCGTACAACAGGTTGCTGAACGATGGGTACTGGCTCAACTGCGGCTCCATCATCGGGCGATACAACAGGCAGGGCCCGGCGCTCGAGTCCTCGGGGCCGATGATGAACATGTTGGCCACGACATCCTCCGCGTCGCCCAGCTGTAGCTCGGGCACGAAGGCCAGTTTGCGCAGGACGATGGTTTTCCCATCCACCTTGCGATTGGCTTCTTCGGGCTGCATCAGTGCGGCGACGTAGCGGTAGCCCCGATCGTCCAGGTGACCCAGGCCACGGATCTTGCATTCCAGCGCGAGCATCGGGAGCTGGATGCGTAACTGGGAGGTGTAGAGCTTTTCGCGGCGGCTCGACTCTGCCGGATCGTCGAGCAGCTTGTGCTTGATCAGCTCGGGGTAGACACGGCCGATGTCGACCTGGGTGATGAGGCTCTCGACGTACTCGACGGTCATCCAATCGGGCAACTCGGTGTCGTCCACGAACTTGACGATCTTGTCGCCAAGGGGAAGGGCGATGAGGTTTTGCAAGGCGAGCTCGACAAGGCTGAAGCGGGTGGTCTCGATCTTGCCGGGCACCACGAAGGTGCCCCAGACCACGGGGCTGCGCACCTCGATCTCGATGGCCTCCAGGTCGAGCTTCGAGGCGTCGGCATGCTTCGAGACCATCCGCTTCCTCAGCAGGCCGAGCGCATATTCCTTGAGGGGAGGAATCTCATCCAGGTAGGTTTTGCCGGCATGGACCTGATTCAATATTGACAGGCTCTTCATGTGCTGGGCGAACAGGATCTGGTCGGACAGCGAGGCCCCCAGCAGCCAATCGGGCACTTGTTTCTGAAACCAGGCCACGAGTACGTCCTCGTCCGTTTCTTCGCCGTTGGCCGGGGACGATGTGTTTTCGTAGGTCGCCCATGTTTGCGGAAAGGTCCCCAGGATCGCGACTTGCTCGGCGATGATCCCGCAGGCCTTGTGATCGAAAATATTGCCGTCGGGCTCGTACAGCCGCCATTGGAGTTTCCGGTAGCTGGTCGAGATGAAGTGGGACGGCAAGGACTTCCCCAGGGCCTGCCGTGAATCGAACTTCTCGTAACCGTTGCTGAGCGAGTAGGCCAGGATGACTTCCTTTTTTTCGACGGTGCCGATCAGCACCACGAGTGTGTTGTCACCCAGGTGTCTAACCTCAGGGCCATCGACATTATCGATGTCGATCAGGTACGCGTGGCTGTCACAAGGGTCGTTGTCCTTACGGTCCTTGCGGTCGGGGTAATGGAACAATTGCCTGGCCATGGCGCATTCAGTGGCCGTCCAACCCTCGATGCGCACAACGTCCCAGGCCTTGCGCAGGGTGTTGGAGAGTTCATGCCAGAGTGGGCCGGACTCGCCCTGCGGCGCGTTCCAATACGCCAGTTGCTGTTCCTGGCAGGCCGTCAGCATGGCCGGTACCAGTTCGTTGAGCAGGCGCCCGATCTGGTCGATGCGCACCGGCAAATGCACTTCGGGCTCGGTGAGCGGCAACTGGGTGAGGAAGTGCAGGCCTTCGATCAACAGCAGCGGGTCGCTTTTTTCGTTCACCAGCCCGGCCAGTATCTCGCTGAGGGTTTCGTAGCGGGTCGGGCGCCGCACGATTTCGTCATCGACAATGTCCCAGGACGGCTCGCCGACCAAGGTATTGTGCGGATCGAGGTTGAGCGTGGGGTAGAGCTTCTTGAGGCCATCGCTCAGAAGGACGGCGGCGACCTCTGGATAGGTGGGCCCTGCGAGCAACTGGTTGTACACCGCTTCCTTGGGGTCGGCTTTGGGCCTGGTGTTAGACGTAGATGTCATCTGAGTCTCCCTGTCTTGTGATCCATGGCGTTCCCGGAGCGAAACGCTCGGGGTTTTCCATGCTAGGGCGGCTCAAAACGGGGAAGGTGGTAACTATGTATGGGACGTGGGAGGGAACGGGGAGAGCGCCTGTGGGAGCGGGCTTGCTCGCGAAAGCGGTGTACCAGGCGCCGGTGATGTTGAATGTGCCGGCGTCTTCGCGAGCAAGCTCGCTCCCACAGGTTCTCTGCTTAGCTTGACGATCTCATTGACCGGACTTGATCCGCGTCCAGGCCCGCGTCCGCGCTCGTTCGGCATCCCGTGGCAAGGGTTGCAAGGTGTAGAGCGTGGTCATGGCCGCTTCGGTCGGGTACAGGTTGGGGTTGTTGCGGATCGCCGGGTCGACCATCTCGGTCGCATCCTTGTTCGGGTTCGGATAACCGACAAAATCACTGACCGGCGCGATCACCTGCGGTTGCAGCAAATAGTTGATGAAGGCGTAGGCGTCGCCTGGGTTGGCGGCGCCTTTGGGAATGGCGAGCATGTCGAACCAGATCGGCGCGCCTTCCTTGGGCAGGCGCATGTCCACCGTCACGCCGTTCTTGGCCTCCTTGGCGCGGTTGGCCGCCTGGGAAAAGCTGCCGGAGTAACCCACCGCCACGCAAATGTCGCCGTTGGCAATGTCGGCCATGTACTTGGACGAGTGGAAATAGGTGATGTGCGGGCGAATCTTCATCATCAGCGCTTCGGCCTTGGCGTAGTCCGCCGGCTTCTTGCTGTTGGGGTCCAGGCCCAGGTGCTGCAAGGCCAGGGGCAGGATCTCCGACGGCGAATCCAGCAGCGCCACGCCGCACTGCTTGAGCTTGCTGATGTTCTCTTCCTTGAAGATCAGGTCCCAACTGTCCACCGGCGCGTTGTCGCCCAGGGCGGCCTTGACCTTGTCCGGGTTGAAGCCAATCAGAATGGTGCCGTACATGTAGGGCACGGCGAACTTGTTGCCCGGGTCATTGGCTTCGATCAGCTTCATCAGCTTGGGATCGAGGTGGTTCCAGTTCGGCAGCTTGCTGCGGTCCAGGGGCTGGAACACCCCGGCCTCGATCTGCTTGGCCAGGAACACGTTGGACGGCACCACCACGTCATAGCCGGAATTACCCGTCAGCAGCTTGGCCTCCAGGGCTTCGTTGGTGTCGAAGATGTCGTAGACCAGCTTGACCTGGCTGTTCTGCGCCTTGAAATCCTCCAGGGCCTTGGGCGTGATGTAGTCGAACCAGTTGTAGACGCGCAAGGTGCGCTCCTCGGCCTGGACAGCGCCGCAAAGCAGCGCGGCGCACACGGCCGGAGCCATAAAACGCTTGAGTCTGTTCATGCTGTGATTCCTCATGGGGCGCTTTGGAAACCTTCAAGAACGTTCACGGCATTGATGCCGATTTCTGCCACCGCGTAGCCGCCTTCCATCACGAACAGCGTCGGCTTGCCGAGCGCCGCGATGCGCTTGCCCATCGCCAGGTAATCCGGGCTGTCGAGCTTGAATTGCGAGATGGGGTCGTCCTTGAACGTGTCGACACCCAGGGACACGACGATGACATCGGCGTCGTAACCCCGGATTTGCCCGCAGGCCTGCTCCAGCGCCGCGCTCCAGGTGTCCCAGCCGGAGCCGGCCGGCAAAGGGTAGTTGAAATTGAAGCCCTCGCCGTCGCCCTCGCCCTGCTCGTCGGCATACCCCAAAAAGAACGGAAACTCCGCCTCGGGGTGACCGTGGATCGAGGCGAACAACACGTCGCTGCGCTCATAGAAAATCGACTGGGTGCCGTTGCCGTGGTGGTAATCCACATCCAGGATCGCGACCTTCTGATGACCCTGGTCGAGAAAGGCCTGGGCGGCGATGGCCGCATTGTTGAGGTAGCAATAACCGCCCATCAAATCGCCGGCGGCGTGGTGCCCCGGTGGGCGGCACAACGCAAAGGCACTGCGCGCCCCGCGCTGGATGTCCGCCTGAGCGGTGAGGGCCACCTGCGCGGCGCTGTAGGCCGCCTGCCAAGTGCCGGCGGTAATCGGCGCACCGCCGTCGAAACTGTAATAACCCAACTGGCCGTGCAGGCTCGTGGGAATGACCGAGCGCAGGGTTCGCGCCGGCCAGGTGAAGGGCAGCAAATCGCCGTCGCGGTTGTACTTGGCCCAGCGGTCCCAGGCGCCTTTGAAGAATTCCAGGTACGCCGCACTGTGGATGCGCTGGATCGGCCCCAGGCCAAAATCCTGCGGCGCCTCCACCGGCCCCAGCCCCCGCGCCTTGACCCGCTCCAACACATGATCGGCCCGGGACGGCATCTCGAAGCAAGGCATCAATTGCCCATCCATCAACTCGCACCGCCCATGGTGCAGGTGGTGATCGTCTGAGTAGATCGTCAGCATTTTTTTGTTCTCCGCAAGGCTGGTCGGTTTGAACACAGTCTTGCGGCGCGCGGCGTTTCAGAGAACGGCAGGAGAGGCCAAAAGGGGATCGAAATGGCCAAAAGGTTTGACCGTAAATCGCCCCTTGTTGGCGCGGGGGTTGGGGCAGGGGCAAAAAACACTATCGAATAAAAAAAATACTCCGCTTATCTATAAAAATCAGAGTGGTCCACCTTGGGAAGCTCATTGTCATACGTAAAGGGTATTGACTAAGATGTCATTAAGCCAGTACAACATCGCTGTAACTACATTGTTTTAGAATTCAACCATGAAAAGGCTCTAACAATGGCTGACGCTCAAGTAACTTGCATTACAAAGCCGAATGTAAATAGCTCTCATGAACATATAACCCATCTAGGAAATACAGCAGGCCAATGGCGCTGGACTCGCGAGCAAGTGATTGCTAGTCTTGAGGCTGGCACTAATACTTTCTATGTTGTCGATCCGACAAGCGGTGCCCGGGCAGATATTGGTGTTGTACGCGAGTCTGGTCATGCGCCATATTTACGCACTTATGCAGATGGCAAGTGGAATAATAACTTGCTCTCTCTCAGTCAATGTCCCATATAATTAAGAACTAAGCTTATTTTTAGTTTGCGTTTTAAGTGGATTGGATCGGTCTGCTATAAGTTGAAGGTGGCAGTCGGCTAATTTGTAAAGTAATACATATGATCAATCGCAGTAAGTGAAGTGCTTAATAAAAGCATGAGCATTATGCGGTCATCTCGGTAAAGAATGGAGACTTTATGCCGTATGCTTTAGATGTAGAAGTAATCGCCCCTTTTGATCCAGCAGTACACGGAACAGATAGAGAGTTGAAGCTCTATTATGATGAGACTAATAATGTACGAAAGCTATTGTTAACTGAAAACGGCTTCAACGTATCTAAATACGATAATTTTGTGCTTGGTGGAGTAGTGGTTGATGAAGGTGTTGATTTTGGAGATCTGGAGGATCTGCGGGGCATCCTAAAAATTCAGAAGTCAGCGCCTGAAATAAAGTTCGATCTTGTCGCGCGAGGAGAATTTGAAAAGGTATTGGATTCTAGGAAGTTAGGGGATTTTTTGTATTGGTTAATAAGTAAAGATATAAAAATTCATTATACAAACATGAATATTCTCAATTGGTGTATTCTTGATATTGTTGAGTCGATTGTTGCGGATGAATCTTTTCGGAAATATTTTTCAGTGCATCGAGAGTTGAAAAATGAACTCTATCGCATGGTTGCGCGTGATGTGCCGGCATTTTTGTCTATACTCAAAGCTTTCAACTACCCTGATGTGAATCGGGGCGCGACTTCGGACTTTTTAAAAGCGGTTAGAGGGTTTGTTTTAAAACATCTACCAATCGAGCATAATCAGGTAGTCGCAATGCTCGCCGAACTCCTCCTCGAAGCCCAGTCTCTATCTGAGCTTACATTTATTGTTGACGAGACTCCCGGCCAGCTAATTAGAGGGTTTCAGGATATTTTCCTGAATCGTGTGGCTAGATTCAGAAATTCGACTCATGTTTTTGATGAGGAGCCGACTATTCAAAAAGCGATTGAAGGTATTAGGGTTAAGGACAGGAATAAAGATGTAGCCTTTAGTTTTGCAGATTCTAAAGTTGTACCCGGAATACAGCTTTCAGATGTGGTTGTGGGTTTCTTAGGAAAATATTTTACTTTTATAGAGCGTACTTCGGCGGGTACGCTCATCAAAAAGAAAGCTAGCCTTACTCAGACTCAAAGAGAAAATCTAAATTCCTTTCGACAGCTTGTTGAAAAAACTGACAAATTTAGTAATGCTCTGCTGCATAGAATTACTACTATGGATAGTGATTGGAAGGCCGATTACTTTTTATTCGGACGAAAGCTGCCACCTCATTTGAAAGGTAACTAATGTTTTAATCTCGCCCTGCCTTTGATTAGGCAGGGCTTCCAGCAATAAATGATGGTTTTGAATAGGGTTGCCTATGCGTTTCACATTATTTGTAAGATGCTTCATAAGTTCTCGTAATACATCACCAAACCATAACAAAAATTTTTACCAATTGATTGCGCACCGAATCGCCCCAGTGCCTTTTTGAAGTCTATTGCTCGACTATTTCGATGAACATGAGTAGGTAGTGTTGGAACCAGTTGATGATAGAAGTAGATAGTTTCAAAGTCTCCAATATGCTGGTGAAGTAAGTGTTTGTCGATTGCGCCGGCGATTTTTTTGGCTAATCGCTGATATTTATATAGTCTCTCGAAGGACAGACGCTCCATTGGAGCGGTACGTCTTATCCCTTTTCTTCGAGATTCCTCAATGTCGCGGCCAAATGCGTGGCCAATTTTGTTTCTTAACGTACGCATGGACTCCAACTCGCTGATACTGTTTTCTAGAATCGGTGGTACTGAGCCAAATATGGATCTATAAGCTGCTATCCTTGACGACCAATCACCCTTTACGCAGTTGGTTACATGGGCTCCAATATTTGATTTTAGAATGTTTCCGTGCTTAAGGACGTAAATTCCGTCAATAGATTTTGGCGCCCCGTAAAGAACTCCAACGTCCGATTCAACTGCCAGAGATACGATGGAAGATATGTACGTTTCCAAATATGACGCTAGTGAGACAAGTGCATTTAAGTTAGTCCAGTTTCCAAACTCATGAAATCCATTTGACCAGTCCTTCATGTCTTTAAAAAGTTCTGCTTTATGCAGGTCTTCAAATACAAAATGGTCTGTGGGTTGATCAGTCCATTTGGCAGATTTTCCAAGATGAGAGTAGATGAGTTTGGTGGTGGGAAAATATGCCCAATAAGCTCGATAAAGCTCGCGCTCGTGGCTTTTGAAGACTTGATAAGGCCAAGATGATACTTCGCGGGGAGTCCAGCGTGAAAATTGCTTTTGACTTCGAGCCATGATTTCCTCGGAGAATCTAAAATTTATGCTTGATGATTACTAGTTACCAGCACCGCCCTATGCCTAGGTAGTTTGTGCAAGGTCTATGGTGAAGCTTTCTGTTATCCGAAGTCTGCCAAAACAGTCCCGGCGCTCATTAACTAAGTAATTCGGGGTAACAGTGGTGGATAGCCTGAGTCAATCAATACTGTTCTAGTAGCCGTTTGCGGTTTATCGATACAGGACACCGATAATGGAGACAGCATGCATCACTCTTCTCAGTCCATTGTGCTCACAATCGATAGCAAGAACATCCGCCAAGCCCAGCCCACCGATAGACTCAAATTGGCGAAGGTGTTGCAATGGTGCAGGTAGCTTGGCCCCTACTCGTTTGAACAGACTGCTGCCATCGTCGAGGTGCAGCGCAACATATTTATCGAGATAGGCATCGAACTCCTCCATGGCGATGGCTGCGCCGCCCAGTGCGATTTGACCAGGAAGTGCGAGGGGGACGGCGCTATCTTCTTTGATACGGTAGGCAGACTGGACTTTCTGGATCTGCGGCACCGCAGGTATTTGCACGGCTTCATTTTTGGAGCTGGGCACGAAGTCGAGGCTGCCGAAGAACATCCCCACAATCGAATGCAGCAGCACTTGATTTTCGTGTAGCAGCTGCGTTGGCGGGCTTTTGCGTGGATCGGGGGGTTCGGCAGCCAGTGCAACAAATTCTGAATGCTGGGGCTTCAATAACCTGCGAGCGAAAACTTCTTTCTCCGTTCGTGCGATGACAATTTGTCGATCCACTGGGGCGGACGCTTCTATCTCTACAATCGCCACGCTGCCCTGAGGACCTGCAAATCCTAAGGTGTTTGACCTGATATAGAAGAAGGCTTTGGACTGGAACCAGTCGGAGGTAATTTCTTCAAATTCGACCTCCTGAGAGTCGCCGACCGAGGCACCTCGTACAAACGCTTTCAGGGAGGCCCGGATAAAAACTCGAAATTCCGGAACTTCGGCGGGGCATAAAGCGGCCAAATTTGTGGAAGGTATAGCTAATGGCTCACGGCGGTTGAAGGTGCGGAATTCCTCATGTGCACGTTCTACACCTTTGCGTAGTCGCTCAAGATTCTCCTTGATCGCGGACACGTCCTGTGGGCGAATTCTTTCCTTATCTCTATGATGGGATTTGTTGAGCAGCCCGAGTGTTGGAGATCCATCGTTTAAAGCATGATCGTTGATGAAGCCCCTGATGACCGGGCTCTTGAACAACTCATTTGGAGGGTTTTTGATCAAGCCGCGCAGTCGGCCCAGATGGTCACTGAGTGTGGGCGCGAAGCTCGCCGTCGCAGCAGCAGGATACGCACGGTCATCGAACAGATCTCCCATACGCCCCTCCAGAAATATACGACATTCTGCGAGATAATCTTGGGCCGCTCTGGCATCGTCGGGGAGTGCCTTGAACTGGTCAAATGCCGCCTGAACTCTGGTCACGCTGGGTGTCAGGAAGATGGTGCCGCGGGAAGCTGTAGCCGGATGTACATACTGATGATTAAAGGCGACTGGCTTGCCTTGTAGACGTCTGGCTACTGCTAGGGCGAAGCGCGTGTCATGTGTTGTGATGATTAATTGCGCATTTGCTTTATAGATTTCATATGTAGCTTCAGCGAGCCTATCGCGATTATCTCCGTCGAGCAGCTCTTGGGGGTCATCCAGCAGAAGCAACTGCAAGCCTCCTCGCTCGCTGAGCATGTACTGCCAGTAAGCAAGGTAGAAGCCCAAGAGACTTGCACGTAGAGCTGAAGCGTTCGACACGTGCTGTGCTGGTGCGGCGAGCCTGTTTGCACCCACTAACAACTGCAGCTCACCGCTGCCGCTCATCCGGGTGTCCACAAGCTCCAAGCTGGTTGTGGGGAAAGCGCTGGAATAGATCTTTTGTCGCCAAGCTGTAGCGCTGCTATGTAGTCTCTTTTGTAGCAGCAGAACCTGCTGCTCTGCCAACTCACCTACGGTGATACATTCTTTCAGCGCTAGGCTTGCTTCTCCGTAGGCCTTCAAGCGTTGCTCAAAACTCCGACGTTTCTTGAGTTCAGCCATCAGCCGCTTTTGCTTCACGGCGGCATCATCAACAGGGGCAATCGCAGCGACCACAGCTTGCAACTTTTGTAGCAGTCCCACGAGTGAACTTGGTACTGTCTCACGCTCGGCGGTCGGTTGGCCAATGACCTCCGCCATGAAGCTGTTCCTCGCCGATGTGGCCCGCTTGCGCCATTCAGGATAGGCCAACGCGCGCTCAACGCGATAGATAAGTTTATTGAGAACTTCAAGCTCAGCGCGTCCGCCTCCCAGCTCTGGCGAAGCAGTAAAGTTAAATTTAGGAAAAACCTCTAAGCCGTGGTCGCAGGCCTCGGCAACGCTCTGTTTAAGCGGCGCCAGACTTCCGACGAAGGCAGTATCAAGAAATAGCTCGTCTACCACCGCTTGTCGAAGCAGCGAGGTCGGGTTTTCTGGAAGGTCGCGTCTTGCCTCGGCAGCAATAGCAGCTGGGAGTCGTGTCGTTATTTCACCTATGACGTGATTCGCCCAAGTAGTGAAGGTTTGCCCTGCGTAATCCCCCTCTTTGGCAGCCCCCCCAATGTGGTCTTTAATTTTTTGTCCTGTTATGTCATCTACGACGTCTTCCAGATTGTGGCCACAGACCGCACAATTGTTTTCGTCGTGCAGTCCGGGATGTTCCCGCATCCAGGCCGCAACCCGCGCGTAAAGTCGCACACGTGCCGCCTTGTTTGGCTCGGCAGCAATCTCAACAAGTTCTTCTGCTTCTTTCCGCACTACAGATATAAAATCTCGAATGGGTGCCGCCTCATCATTCGAGAGCTTAGTCAATCCTCCCAGTCGCGCGATTGAAGGAAGAGTGCTTAGTTTGCCAACAGCGCTAAGTGCCGGTGCGATGCTCTTCACCAAATCACTCCGTTGCTTTTCATCCTGAGCATCGAATGCGTCACCTAATACCAGTTTCGCATGCTCAAGTCCGGACGACTTGAGCATTTCGAGCTGATCCGCGAGTTCATCGAGCTTGGCCTCAAGGGTTGCATCGTCTGAAGGGAGTGGAACGGCTTCTTCTTCAATATCTAATGTGTGCTTATGGATCAGATCCATCAGGTCGCTGCGGGTGATAATGTAGGCTTCGTCCGATTGCTCTAGTTCGCTTCTTTTGCTCTTCGAAAGGTCGCCGTCAATTTTCTTCTTGGCTTTTTGGGCGTGGTTTGCCAATTGAACCAGAGGTGCCATACCAGTGAGTTCTGAAACTGCCTTGCCTAGTGCGGAGGTAGAGCCGACCTGCACATAGGGCAGAATGCCGGGAATCGTCGTACCAACCCGCGTGCTGATGGGATCTAGGCCCATTTCGTCCAGACCGGAGACTTCCTCCTTCAAGACGTTACGCGCGGCGCGCTTCAGACTTCGACGAACTGGGTAGCGCTGGTTATCTTGATCCTCGAATACCAACTCCACCCAAGTATTGACGGGGATCGCTTGAGTGGCCAACGGCTCCAGCGCCGGGTCGGGCAGCGGTACGACTGGTGGAGCTGCATGAATAGCGCTTTCATTAACTTCAAAATCAAAGTCCTTGCTGCCTGACTCCGGTGCTCGCTGTGGTCGTAAGACCTCCCCGGTCAACGCCCAGATGATGGCATTGATGAGGGATGTCTTGCCGCAACCGTTGTATCCCTCGAAGAGAGTTACACCACTTTTAACCTCAAAGACGAAGTCGTTTGGTTTGGCTTGGGAGGTTCCAGCATGATGGAGACCGGCGAACTGGTGGGCTTGGATCGACACGAGGAGAAATCTGCGGGGGGAGTCTGAGCGGCTGGCATGCGCAGGCGTGTGCTGGGGAGCGGGGTCGGCAATAGATGCATCGACTATAGCCTCCACATCTGTGGTTTGAACGTTGGCTGCCCATCGGGTTTTATTTTTTGTATACCAGTAAAGCACGCCCCGCGATGCGCTGGATTTAAGTTGAAAAGTACTTCCGTCATCGCCCACGCTAACGGATAAACCTGCTATTAGGTCTGCGCAAAGGCTATCCAGTGTATGTAGGTGCAGTGGGCGGTTCGCCGTCGTCATGTCCTATTCTCATTTTTGCTGCGCTGAGCATAGCCCTGATGCTAGCGATGCGCCACTTGCAACACATCTATGCCTTCGCCGTCGTCTCTACAAGAGAGTGCTCCTGGAGTGGTTTACCACACTCGCACTCCAAACTACCGGTTCGAGGTTTGACTGTAGTAGAGAAAGCGAATTTATAGTTCCAACGGCTGATTTTGGCCGATTCTGTTGAAAAAGCCGGCCTTGATTTCTATGGTAGGAAAGTACGCGTCTAAGATTGAAATCCTTAATCTTCGCCGAGGTTCTCGCAGGCTGAGAATTCGCGTAGCGGCGTGCTAAAAGGCGCTTTCATCGACCAATGGCCGGTTACTGTCGGTGGCTAGAGAGGGGCGTCATTGGGAGAATGGAAAAATATCGTGAGGGTGATTTGGGCGCATTCTCGATTCCTTCACGACTTCGGTAACCACATGCATCCACCGTGTGTATTTGACAAATTTTTAATTTTCTTCCTTTGGCATAGGACTTTTCAGTGCGCCAAGAAAAATTTCAGTCGAGACCATTTTGCTGATTTTTCCTGACTCGCCGGCCCCCTAGAGGACCACACAGAGCTACTGCGAATATCCCCTTAGCCGGAATAGAAAAAGGCATATCGATTGAACCGATATGCCTTTTTCTTCGGTTTGGTTACTAGCGAGGGTCGACGTTATCCAGCACTCGGTTCGCCAGCATTGAACTCAGTTCGATCAATTGCTGGATGCCGAGGGCGATGTGGCGCCGGGGGCCTTCCAGGTCGAAGGCCAGGTTGCTGATCATCGCGTCGGCGGATGCCAGGTTTTCGCTAAGGTTGGCGAGCAGGCATTCGTTGTCGGCGTTTTTTGCCACAGTGAATAGCTGGCCTGGTTTGGATGCCTCTTCGGACTTTTCCGGTTTCGGTAGCAGGTAATAATCCAGGGCGCGTTTTTCTGCCTCGTCTTGTTTCTTTGTTTTGGATTGAGTGGACGCAGAAGTGTGATCTGCTTCGGGGGGATTTGGTGTGACTTTGAACATGGTGGAGCTCCTTTCGTAAGAGGAACCATCACCGTCTGCCGCCAAGCAGATGGGGTGACGGGTTACACAAGGTTGGCGGACCGGAACGAAAGGAACCCGGCATCCCCGAAGGGATCCTTGCGCAACCCGCCATAACATAGGAGTGCCAATGCCAGAGGCATCGCATTCATATTGAGGGGCTGTTGCGCCTTTCGTGTACCGGGCCGCCAAACCCGACCACTGATGGGCAGTGGCAGGGAAACGATAGAACCCATGGGCAAGGCGCACAAGCGGGCGGATTCTGGCGTAGTTGTAGGCAATGGCGCAAGGATTCGTAGCTTGGTGGAGGCGTTGCGGAGGGAGAATAAACAAGCCTTTATAGTGCCCAGGATTCGGGGCGAGGGAGCGTGCTCTCGTTTGGTGGAGCAGTGTTTTTTTCTGTAGGAATGAGCCGACTATTTTGGGGCAGTTTTGTCGTCCAGCGGAATTGTGGTGCTGCGGCGAGAGGAAGGCGACATAACCCGGCATCCGGCTCGTCAGCAATGAATGAGTTTGAGCCGTCGTTGGATGTCGGGCAGGGAACCGTACGGTGAATTCCTTGATGTTCTACAAGCCCATCCTAACTGGTTCCAGAGCCTTGATAGATCAAAAAGTGATCGATTATTAGCTGGTTTGGCATGTTTAGCTGTCCAGCTAAACATGCCATTAGAGCTAAGGTAATGCATGTACAGGAAGTTTTGCTGCTGCTCGATGCCTTGGCGTACGCCCATAGCCGTGGCGTACTACACGGCGACATGAAGCCGAGCAACGTCATGTGAGCGAGGAGGGCCTGCGTCTGTTCGATTTTGGCTTGGGCCTGGCCGAAGGAGGGCCCTCGCGGCATCTGCCGAACCTGAACCGTGAGCGCCTCAACGCCTGGACGCCAGGTTACGCGGCGCCTGAACTGCTTGAAGGTGCGCACCTGTCAGCGGGTGCCGATGTCTATGGTGTGGCTTGCGTGCTGTATGAACTGGCGAGCGGCAAGCACCCGTTCCGACGGTTACCTGCCACCCAGGCCCGCGATGCCCGGTTGGAGCGCGGGCTCAAGGCTCCGCGCAACCTGCCCAGGCGTTGCTGGCCGGCGCTGCGAATGGCGTTGGCGCTTGATCCGGGGCAGCGGCGTATTGGTGCGGCTCAGTTACGTGATGCCTTGGGTGATGTTTCGTCTTGGTGGTGACATACCCTTGTGGGAGTGAGCTGTTCGCAATAGCGGTCTTGTCTGACCCGGTGATGTTGAAGGTGCCGCCGTCATCGCGAGCAAGCTCGCTCCCACAGTTTTTTCCCAGTTGTTCATAGGCATTGCGTTCACGCAAATCCCCTGTGGGAGCGAGCTTGCTCGCGAAGGCGGCAGTACGTTACACACCTGAATCCGGCCCTTCTCGATCTGAAGGTGCGATCCGTGGCCAGAGATCGCTCCTGCTGGGTGGCGCATCTGTCGTAAACCGGTTGATGTGGTTTTCCGAGGAACTGGGCCAGCCTATTTTGGGGCGGCTTCGCCACCCAGCGGGAGCAAGCTCCCTCGCCACGGGGGTGGTGCTGCGGTTAACGCGGGTCGACGTTATCCAGCACTCGGCTCGCCAGCATTGAACTCAGTTCAATCAGTTGCAGGATGCCGAGAGCGATGTGGCGGCGGGGGCCCTCCAAGTCAAAGGCCAGGTTGCTGATCATCGCGTCGGCGGATGCCAGGTTTTCGCTAAGATTGGCGAGCAGGCATTCGTTGTCGGCGTTTTTTGCCACGGTGAATAGCTGGCCCGGTTTGGATGCATCTTCGGACTTTTCCGGTTTCGGTAGCAGGTAGTAATCCAAGGCGCGTTTGGCGGCTTCGTCCTGCTTTTTGTTTTTGCTACCGGAACGGGTAGTGGTTGGGTCTGTTTCTGGAGGGTTCGGAGTTATCTTGAACATATGCATTTTTCCTTTAGTAGGCCGCAACCATCTCGCTACTAAACGAAGGGGTGGCAGCTGTGCGCAAGTTAGTAGACCGGTGGAAAACACATAAAAGCCCGGCGCGCCCGAGGGCGCCATGCGCACAGCCACCATCAAGTGCAGACAACGCCTGACTGATGAGACTCATGCAACCATTATGTATTTCCAACCAGGGCTACTAAACCCGACCACTGATGGGCAGTGGCAGGGAAACGATAGAACCCGGGGGCAAGGCGCACAAGCGGGCGGATTCTGGCGTAGTTGTAGGCAATGGCGCAAGGATTCGTAGCTTGGTGGAAGCGTTTCGGAGGGAGAATAAACAAGCCTTCGTAATGCCCAGGATTCGGGGCGAGGGAGCTTGCTCTCGTTTGGTGGAGCAGTGTTTTTTCTGTAGGAATGAGCCGGCTGTTTTGGGGTGGTTTTGTCGTCCAGCGGGATTGTGATGCTGCGGCGAGGGGGAGGCGACCTCGAGTATCGATAAGTATTTGCTCATCCGAACCTTTCTCGTCGCGCCGTCCAACAACGAGGCGGGCAGCTAGGGTTTGTCGGTGGCCAACGGTGATGGTGGGACAGTCACGTAAATTGAATGAAGAAATATCCAGCTTCGTCACCTTCCTTCATCTTTTTTGCACGGTTATCTGCAAACACATAACCGATGCCGCCGGCAAACAATCCTTCGTGTCGGGGGCTGATTTTTGCGATGTCGGCGTCCAATATCTGGGTTAGAAAGTAATAGCGAGGGCTTTCATTCAGCGGATCTTGCAACCAGCCGGGGCGACCTAATACTTTGCTGAGGCCGGCGCCGCTGTCCGGATCATCCAACTCTTCCATCATTTGTTCTGCCGTAAGGGGCTGCAGATCGATGTAGCTTCGCGGGATCGGATCTTCCAGGGTGGGCGGCATAAGCTCGAGAGGCGCCAGTGTATGAAGCAGAACCTTACTGTGACCTTGTGCCAGTTTCTCCATCTCGCTCTGTTGATGGACAGTCAATCTGCGTATTGAAGAGCGTTTATATACCCCTCCTTCCCGCTCCACAGAAACGAATACCGTCAGCGCCATCCCTGTCGGTATGAAGGGGGTATTCAGGAAGTTTGATGTCATCGTAAGCACTGGGAGCATCAGCTGATCGGTCTGCGGATCTTTCGGCCATAGCGCAATATCGTCGAGTCGGGCGCCTCCTCCGATTTGCCCGATGCCGAGGTCTCTTTCGGAAAAAATAATTTTATTGATGCTCATAGCCTTTGATCCTTAAAAGCAGCCTTTTCGTTTGGCGAATGATGTTGCGAAACGCCTCGCTGTTCGTGCTTGTTGTTGGGAAATTACGCCGGTTTTAACCAAGGAGTTATGAATTGCCTGGGTCATGAGTCGAATTTCCAGCTTTCCGCGTTTAAGCATTTGATTAACCCCCAACCCGCGAGCTCGTCGCAGACGATTTTCCTCGGCGTGCACCATGTCATGATGTTCGGGTGATAGCGCAATGGAAGGGTTGCCTTTGTAGCGCCGGCCTTTCGCAATTCCTTTTTCTTCCAAAAACTTGTTACGAACTATCTCGTGCGCTTCCAATCCGTCATTCATGTGAGCCTTGGCACCGTAGCCGGCCACTTCGCCCTCTTTGAGTAGTCCAGACGGGTCAATCCAGCCGATAGGGTTTGGAGCATATTGGTAAAGGTTGAGACCACCTTCCAACCCAATCGGATCCGGCGTAATAAACCGCCCCACATCCGGATCATAAAACCTGAACGTATTGAAATGCAGCCCGGTTTCCCGGTCCAGGTACTGCCCCTGGAATCGCAGGTTCTGCTCTTCGATGTAATACGGTTCACGCACTTCTTCTAGCGTGTTGCCCCACACCCGATACGTGGCCTGCCACACGTTGTGCCCGTCGGCTTCGGTGAGTTGTTCCGGCAGGCCGTTGAGGTCGTTGTGGTAGTAGCGCACTTTTTGCAGCGCACCGCTGCCGTCGACACGGGCCAGGGGCTCGTAGCCGTCGTCTGGGTACAGGTAGAGGCTGGTCTGCTGGTGGCGGTGTTCCTGCAACAGGCGCAGGCCGTCCCAGGTGAAGCGGGTTTCCCCCAGCGGATAGCCGTGGCTGTCGTGTTCGGTTTTTTCAATGCGCCGGCCCAGTGGGTCGTAGGCCATGTTGACCATGCTGCCGTCGTCGTTGCGCACCTCGATCAAGCGGCTTTCGGCGTCATAGGCGAAGTGTTGCACGCCGCGTTTGGCGCTGCGTTTTTCGATCATCCGGCCGAAGGCGTCGTAGCGGTAGCGCTTGTCCTGGTAGGTCAGCAGTTTGTTGTGCACCACCAGCCCGACGCCGGGGGCCGGGCCGTCCAGCAGGTTGGCGGCGGCGTCGTAGGTGAAGGTCTCGCGTTGGCCGTGCAGGCTGTCCTGGCTGGCGATGATGCGGCCGGTGGCGTCGTAGTGCAGCAGTTGGCGCTGTTGTGCGGCGGGTTGCTGGTCGAGTTTGCCGATGAGATTGTCGGCGGGGTCGTACTCGAAGTGTTTTTGCACCGCCGCCGGCAGCAGCGAGGGTTGGCCGCTGTGGCGGCGTTGTCGCGCGCGCAGGCGGCCGCTGCGGTCGTATTCGCTACGGGTGCTGAGCTGCCCTTGGGTGCGCAGCACTTCGCGGTGCAGGCGGTCGCGTTCGAAGTCGCTGATGACTTGGCCGTCGAGGTTGATCTGGTGCAGGTGGCCGCTGCCGTAGTACAGGCGGTTGACCCAGCGGCCATCGGGCAGTTGGCTCTGGATCAGGTTGCCGAGTTCGTCGTAGTGATGTTGCAGGCTGCCGGCGGTGCTGTTTTCGGCGAGCAACTGGCCGAGGGCGTCGTAGGCGAAGCTCAGGGTCTGGGCGTTGCCTTGCAGGTCGGTGAAAGTGACGGCGGTGAGTTGGTCCAACGGGTCGTAGCTGTATTCAGTGCGGCCATCGTCGGTGACTTTGGCGATCAGCCGGCCTACGGCGTCGCGTTCCAGGCGATGGACGATGGGTGCCGGCGGTGTTTCGGAAACGAGCGCCAGGCCTGTGCCGTAGGGCGCGGGCATCGCCGTCACTGCCGCGACGTTGTCGAGGCGGTCGTAGTCGTAGCGCTTGGCGCTGCCATCCAGGTCTTGTTGTTCGGCCAACCGATCCCCGATATCCCAGGCAAACCGGTAGCTTTCACCATTCTCGTTGGTCAGCGCTTGCAGCCGGCCGAAGCTGTCGTAGGCAAACTGCACCTGCTGGCCCTGGGCGTCGGTGCGTTGGCGAACCTGGCCGCGGCGGTTGTGTTGGTAGAGCGTGGTGTGCCCGGCCGGGTCGGTGTAGCCGGTGAGTAAGCCTGCGGTGTCGCGCTGGTAGTGCTCGGTGCGGCCGTCCGGCAATTGGCTGCCGAGCAGGCGCCCCTGGGCGTCGTAGCTGAACTGGGTGCGCTCGCCGAGGGCGTCGGTGATGGTCTGCAGGTAACCGCGCGCGTCGTAGCTGAAACGCGTCGGGTAACCCGAGCAATCGACGTGTTCCACCAATTGGCCGAACGGGTTCCAGCGCAGTTTTTTGCTTTTGCCGGTGGCATCGATGATTTCCACGACCTGGCCGTGGGCATCGTGGCGATAGCGAGTGACATGGCCCAGCGGGTCGGTTTCCGCGGTGCAGTTGCCGCGTTGATCGTAGCGGTACTTCCAGCTATGGCCGGCGGCGTCGGTGTCCACCAGCGGCAGGGCCCAGTGTTCGAGCCAGAGGGTGGATTCGCTACGGCCCAACGGGTCGGTTTCGCTGATCAGGTTGCCGGCTTCGTCGTAACTGAACGAGTACTGGCCGCCTTGTGGATCGGTAGCGCTGAGCAACTGGCGCTCATCGTTCCACTCGAATAGCCAGGTCTGGCCGAGGTTGTCGGTGTATCGGGTGATCTGGTGCTGGCCGTTCCACTGCCGGGTGCTGACGCGCTGCAAACTGTCGCTGATGCGGGTGATGCCGGCCTTGAGATCATAGTCGAACTGGTAGGCGTCGCCTTCGTCGGTCCAGTGGCGGACCACGCGCCATTCCTGGTCGTCGATCAGGGCCCATTCATAGAAGCAGTGCAGGCCGGTGGGCAACTGGTGCTCGACCATCCGTTGCCCGGCGTCGTAGCGGAAGCGCCGTTGCACCTGGCCGGTGGCGTCGCGCACTTCGGCGAGGGTGTTGGCCGCGTCGTAGGCGTAGCTGACCAGCACCTCCCGCGTTTGGTCGGGGTAGAGACGTTCGATGTGGGTGACGCGTTCGCCTGCGCGGATCAGCTCGACGTGCACCAGGTCGAAGGTGTCGCGCAGCCGCACCAGGCGTCCGGCGTCGTCGTAGTCGAGGTGGATGCGGTTGTCGTTGCGGTCGCCCAGTTGGCTCAGGCGCAGGTGTGATGGGTTGGCTGGCGAGGGTTCGAACAAACGGTAAAGGCCGTCTTCACTTTCGATCAGCAATTGCCCGTTCACATGGCGGCGCACGGCCAGGCCTTCGCCGGCGCTGAACACCGCGCCGCCCAAGGGGATGGAGCCCATGTCGATGGGCCGGCCCTGTTCGTCGGTGTAGACCAGGGTTTCGCCGCCCTCGGGGTGGGGCTGGATTTCCACCTGCACTTCGTAGGCGACGCTCCAGCCAGCGCCGAACAAACTGTCGCGGCGTTCGTCGCGGCTGTTGTAGACGCGCTGCCAGTCAATCGGCAGGATGCCGGGCAAGACGAAATCCAGGTCCTCGTCAGCGCCCAGCACCTTGGCCCCGGTGGCGGCATGCACTGGGTTCGACGAACCCATGGCGGCGTTGGCGGCCGCGTTCGCCGCGCTGCTGGCGGCCATGGACACCGCGCCGCCCACCAGCATGCACGGCAGTTTGCTGAAGAACTTGCCCTTGCCGCCCTTGAGCATCAGCAGTGCGGTGACCGCCAGGCCTACGCCCGGGGTCTTGCCGCTGCGGATCTCGCGCACCACCACCGAGGCGCCGCCAATGGTCACGTTGGGCGAAATCAGCCCGGCCGACACCACCGTCGCATCGCAGGTGCTGCGGTCGCCGCTGCGCACGGCGGGCTGGCCGTTGATGGTGACCTTCTCCGAACCTTCGGCCATGAACTGCGGTGGCATGGGTGGGTGCTTGGTGCAGATCACCAGGTCTTCCGGTCGGGTCTCCGTGCCGGGGGCGGGCGAGGCGACAGTGGGGCGCCACATCTGCGAGAAGAAATTCCCGGCCATGTCCAGGTAGCTGGTTTCGGCTTCTTCTTCCGGCTCGGGCATTTCCAGTTCGGTGCCGGCCGGCGCGACATGGGAAACCACAATGCCGGCGGCGCGGGCCGAGGGGATGTTGTTGGTGAAGGTGTCCTTGGAGCCGGTGAGGATGTTGGCCTGCACCGTGGGCGGAAAGAAGGCGTTGCCGATGCCCTCGCATAAATCGCTCAGGCCTTTGTCGGCCCCGGTCTTGCTCATGGCCAGGCCGACGATGGTGCCCACCACCAGGCCCAGGACGAAGCAACCCAGGCCGCCAGTGACCACGGTGATGCCCGTGGCCGCGACCACGGCGGCGGTCGCCAGGGCAGTGATCGCAATGTTGGCCGCCACCTCCAATACGCCGCCCAGGATGTCGGCCATCATCGAGGTGTGGTTGAGTGCATCGCCCAGGCGGGCGGCCCAGAGCGCGTCAGACATGCAGGTTGCTCAGGCGGGTTGGGTGGTTGGAGAGCGTGGCTTCAAGCAATTTGTGGCCTTCCATTGCGCCAATGTCCTTGTGGGTTGCGGCATGCTCAAATGCCATTTCTGGCGCTTGATCCGCTTCTGCTTCTTCAAGCGATTTCAGAGCGGGTGCTTTTTGTTCCATCCACCACCGTCCTTCTGTGGGAGCGAGCTTGC
Source organism: Pseudomonas sp. NFACC56-3 (assembly GCF_900100025.1). Lineage (NCBI taxonomy): Bacteria > Pseudomonadati > Pseudomonadota > Gammaproteobacteria > Pseudomonadales > Pseudomonadaceae > Pseudomonas > Pseudomonas sp. NFACC56-3. The sequence continues at coordinate 137,203 of NZ_FMTK01000017.1, forward strand.
TCGCGATGAGGCCCTTTCAGTCAACCTCATCAGTGACTGGTCCACCGCCATCGCGAGCAAGCTCGCTCCCACAAGGGTCAGGGTTGGGTGTCGAACACCAGCGAACCCTTGATCGTCGCCCAATGCGCTGCTTCGGCATCGCCGAGCTTTTCCGCTTTCACGTAGCTCAAGGCAAGCATCTTGCGGGTGCCGGGCAGTACCAGTGCGAGCTGATACTGGAAAACCTTTTCGTTGCCCTTGTTGAACTGGCTGCGCAACTCGATGGCTTCGACTTCCTGGCTGGCGCCCACGCGTACGGTGGCGCCCGGTTGGCAGCGCAGTTGCTGGACTTGTTTTTCCAGGCGCTTGAGCTGGTCGTCGAGGTTGCTTTGCAGGGTTTCGCCTTCGGCCAGCAGGCTGCGGCTGACGATCAAGGAGGTGCCCAATTCGGGGAACTTGAGGATGTTGATCGTCGCGTCCAGCAACTCGCTGGGCGGTAGCTGGAGCTGGAATTCATTGAGGCGGTAAGTCATGGCGCATAGATCTCGAAGTTAGCCCTTGGGGAACGCGGCGCTGATGTTGGCGTCGATCTTGCCCTTGACGCCCTGGCCCTCCGGCGTGGCACCCGGGCCGCCGCCGTTGTTCAGGTGCAGCACGCCGCCGGTGTTGAATTCGGCATCGCCGCTGGCGTAGAAGCTGATCTGCACGCCGGTCAGATTGATCTGGCCGCTGGCGTTGAGCTCCAGGATGCTTTGGCCGCACACCAGGCGCAGGTTCTCACCCACTTGGATGACGTAGCTCTGGCTGATGCTGTCGGTCTTGCGCTGGCCCACCGAGAGGATGTCCTCCTGCTTGACGATGCGCAGGCGGTTGTTGCCGATGGTCACCGTTTCGTTGTGGCCGATGCATTTGTTGCGGTCGTGGCCCACCGAATGGCTCTCGTCCACCTCGACCACGATGTCCTGGTTACGCTCGGCATGGATGTACAGCTGCTCGGCGCCTTTCTTGTCTTCCATGCGGATTTCGTTGAAGTTCGCCGGCGTGCCACCCTTGCTCGAACGGCTTTTCATGCCGCTCTGGGTCGCGTTCGCAGGCAGGTCATAGGGCACGGTCTGTTCGGCGTTGTAGACACGGCCGGTGATGATCGGCCGGTCCGGGTCACCCTCGAGGAAACTCACGATCACTTCCTGGCCGATGCGCGGGATCTGCATCGAACCCCAGTTTTTCCCGGCCCAGGATTGCGACACGCGGATCCAGCACGAGCTGTTCTCGTTGGATTGGTCGTGACGGTCCCAGTAGAAATGCACCTTCACCCGGCCATACTGATCGGTCCAGATTTCCTCGCCTTTGGGGCCCACCACCAAGGCGGTCTGCGGGCCTTTGACGATAGGGCGGTGAGTAATCGCCAGCGGACGATAACTTTGCTGGGCGTCGATGCAGGTCAGGCTGCTTTCGAATTGCGCCGAAGGCGCGCCGCCACCGGTTTCGCCGCTCTCCTGGGAAATGTAATAGCGGGCGCCGACGATCAGGTATTCACGGTTCTGGTCCTGGCGGCTGAAGCCGGTCAGGCTGAACAGATGCCCCGAGCCCAGCCCTCGAGCGTTACCCGATAACTCGACCTGTTCGTGCAGGGTCTGCAAGGCTTCGATGCGGGTGCGGGCGTAGTGCTCGCCGTCGGCGCTTTGCACGTAGGTGCCGGGGTAGTCGTACAGCGGATAGTCACCCGCGGTATGCGGGCGGGGCATGGCCGAGCGCACGTCGATGCGGGCACTCGGGCGCTGGAAATCGTAGTCGTTGAGTTCCAGAGAACCCGGCTGGACTTCCTGGGCCAGGTGCCAATCGTGGATATGGTCACGCTCGCGCTGCTGCTCATTCTTCGGGTAGTACGGCACCGAACCGTAGCCGGGTGCCGTGGTGTGGGCGCCATAGGCGTCAGCCAGCACCAGCACATGACGACCCCGCTCATGGCGGAAGAAGTAGTAGATGCCTTCCTGCTCCATCAAGCGGCTGACGAAATCGAAGCTGGTCTCGCGATACTGCACGCAGTATTCCCACTCGCGATAGGTTTGGCTCAAGGCGTCTTCGAAATCGGAAAAGCCCAGGTCGCGGAACACCTGCTTGATGATCTGCGGGATGGTCAGGTTCTGGAAAATCCGGCAATCGGAGGTGCGGGTCAACAGCCACAACCATGGGCGCAGGGTGGCGTGGTAGCTGGCGAATTGGCCCTGATCGACGTTCTGGCTGCACCGGGCGACGATGCC
>NZ_FMTK01000045.1:0-1625 GCF_900100025.1 Pseudomonas sp. NFACC56-3
GCCAGCCAGGTCCAGCAGGACTACGTGGCACCGCGAAGTGAGCTGGAGCAACAGATCGCAGCGATCTGGCAGGACGTGTTGAAGGTGGAGCGGGTTGGCTTGCGCGATAACTTCTTCGAACTGGGCGGCCATTCGCTGCTGGCGACACAGATGGTCTCGCGCATTCGCCAGGCCCTTGGCCTGAACCTGCAATTGCGCCAGTTGTTCGAGAACGCCAGCCTTGAGGCCTGTGTGGCCGCGCTGGTGGACAGCGATGTGGCGCGGCCGGCGAGCATCCCGCGTCTTTCCCGGGACCCGGCGCAACGGCCACTGTCCTACGCCCAGCAACGCCAATGGTTCCTCTGGCAGATGGAGCCCCACAGCGCGGCGTACCACATTCCGGCGGCGCTGCGGATTCAGGGCGCCCTGGACCTGGAGGCCTTGCAACGGAGTTTCGCCGCCCTGGTGCAGCGCCACGAGAGCCTGCGCACCACCTTCGTCCAGGTCGATGAACAAGCGTTCCAAGTCATTCACGGGCAGATGAACCCGGTGGTGATCCCGCAGATTCTCGACGGCGGCAATGAACAGATCCAGGCCTTCGTCCGCCAGCAGATCGCCCAGCCATTCGACCTGCAAAACGGCCCGCTGCTGCGGGTCGGCCTGCTGCGGGTGGCGGCCGACGAGCATGTGCTGGTGCTGACCCAACACCACATCGTCTCCGATGGCTGGTCGATGCAATTGCTGGTGCAGGAACTGATCCAGGGGTATGCCGCGTACAGCCAGGGTGAGGCCCCGGCATTGGCCGAGCTGCCGATCCAGTATGCCGATTACGCGGTGTGGCAGCGTCAGTGGATGGACGCCGGCGAGCGGGAACGGCAACTGGCGTACTGGACCGATGTGCTGGGGGGCGAGCAGCCGTTGCTGGCGCTGCCCACCGACCGGTCGCGTCCGCCCCGGCAGAGCTTTGCCGGCGCACGCCTGGCTATCGACCTGCCGCAGGCCCTGGGTCAACAGCTGCGACAACTGGCCCAGCGCGAAGGCAGCACGTTGTTCATGGTCTTGCTGGCGTCGTTCCAGGCCTTGCTGCATCGCTACAGCGGCCAGTCGGACATTCGTGTCGGCGTGCCCATCGCCAACCGCAACCGGGTGGAGACCGAAGGGCTGATCGGCTTTTTCGTCAACACCCAGGTGCTCAAGGCCGAGCTCGATCCGCAGCAGCGTTTCAGTGCGTTGCTGGCGCAGGTCAAACAGGCGGCCATCGGCGCCGAGGCCCATCAGGACCTGCCGTTCGAGCAACTGGTCGAGGCGCTGCGGCCTGAGCGCAACCTGAGCCATAGCCCGTTGTTCCAGGTGCTGTACAACCACCAGAGCGTTGCTCGCCAGGCACTGCCGTCGTTGCCTGGGCTGGTCATCAAGGCCCAGGACTGGGAAAGCCAGACCGCCCAGTTCGACCTGACCCTCGATACCCTGGAAGCCGAGGGTGAACTCGGTGCGGCGTTGACCTATGCCACTGACTTGTTCGACGCCAGCACCGTGCAACGCCTGGCTGAGCACTGGCTGAACCTGCTGCACGGCATCGTCGCCGACCCCCGGCAACGCATCGGTGAACTGCCGCTGCTCACGGCCGCCGAACAACAGCAACACAT